>NZ_DATFIP010000003.1:0-5628 GCF_035270045.1 Salibaculum sp. | reverse complement strand
TGCCCCCACCCGGCCCACCAACCGCGCTGACCCTCGCCCAGATCGACGCCTGGATCGCGGCCACGCCGAACCAGCCCCACGCCATAGGGCGCTACCAGTTCATCCCCGACACGCTGCGTCGCTTGGTCCGTGCCGAGGAATTGCCGCCGCAGACGGTCTTTGCCCCCGGGGTGCAGGACCGCCTGGCCATGGTCCTGCTGCGCGAGGCCGGGCTGGAGGATTTCCGCACCGGCGACCTGCCGCGCAGCCGTTTCATGCACAACCTCGCCCGTATCTGGGCGGGCCTGCCGCTCCCGGATGGGCGATCCTATTACGAGGGCTACGCGGGCAACAGCGCCACCATGACCTGGGCGGATTTCGAGGGCGGAATGGCTCGCATCTGGCCAGAGGCGGGATAAGACGAAGCCCCCGCCAGCTTCCCGGCGAGGGCTTCTTTTTTGTGGCGAGGTGCGGCCGCCATTGGCGGCGTCGACCGCTTGCCCGAACTCGGCGTTTCTCGTGAAAGGCCGGTTACCAATCCTCGCGGGCGACAGTCCGGGTCTTGACCGGAAGCTTCATCGCCGCAAGGCGCAGGGCCTCGCGCGCGACAGTGTCGCTGACGCCGTCGATCTCGAACATCACGCGACCGGGCTTGACCTTGCAGACCCAGCGATCCACCGAGCCCTTACCCTTGCCCATGCGAACCTCGATCGGCTTGGCCGAAACCGGGGTATCGGGAAAGATGCGAATCCAGACGCGGCCCTGACGCTTCATGTGGCGCGTCATGGCGCGGCGGGCCGCCTCGATCTGGCGAGCGCTGACGCGCTGGGGTTCCACCGCCTTTAGCCCGAAGGTGCCGAAGTTCAGGTCGGACCCGCCCTTGGCCTCGCCGCGAATGCGGCCCTTGTGCATCTTGCGGAATTTCGTACGCTTTGGCTGAAGCATGTCTCAGATCTCCCTAGCGACGGCCGCCGGCACCGCGCGGGGCGGGGCCGTCTTGCAGCTCTTGTTGCTTGCGATCGCGCGCGGAGGGGTCATGTTCCATGATCTCTCCCTTGAAGATCCAGACCTTGATCCCGATGATGCCATAGGGTGTCATGGCTTCGCTTTGCGCATAGTCGATATCGGCCCGCAGAGTGTGCAGCGGAACGCTTCCCTCGTGATAGTACTCGGTCCGCGCGATTTCGGCCCCGCCGAGGCGTCCGGCCATGTTCACACGGATGCCAAGGGCCCCCATGCGCATCGCGTTCTGCACGGCGCGCTTGAGCGCACGGCGGAAAGAGACACGACGCTCAAGCTGCTGGGCGATGTTCTCGCCGACCAGCTGGGCGTCGAGTTCGGGCTTGCGCACCTCGACGATGTTCAGGTGCAGTTCGCTATCCGTCATCGTCGAGAGCTTCTTGCGCAGCGTTTCGATATCCGCGCCCTTCTTGCCGATGATGACGCCCGGACGGGCGGTATGGATCGTGACACGGCACTTCTTGTGCGGACGCTCGATAACCACGCGGGCAACGCCGGCCTGCTTGCATTCGGTCTTGATGAACTCGCGGATCTTGATGTCCTCGAGCAGTAAATCGCCGTAGTCCTTGGTGTCGGCATACCAGCGGCTGTCCCAGGTGCGGTTGACCTGGAGGCGCATTCCGACGGGATTGACCTTGTTACCCATTAGGCTTGCTCCTCAACTTGACGCACCTTGATGGTGATTTCCGCGAACGGCTTCAGAATGCGGCCGAACCGGCCACGCGCCCGCGGACGACCACGCTTCATGGTCAGGTTCTTGCCGACGAAAGCCTCGGCCACGACCAGTTCGTCAACGTCGAGATTGTGATTGTTCTCGGCATTGGCGATCGCGGACTGAAGGCACTTCTTGACGTCCTGCGCGACCCGCTTCTTCGAGAATGTCAGGTCGTTCAGTGCGGTCTCGACCTTCTTGCCACGGATCATGCCGGCGACGAGGTTCAGTTTCTGCGGGCTGGTGCGAAGCATACGGGTTTTCGCCATTGCTTCGTTCTCTGCCACGCGGCGGGGGTTTTTATCCTGGCCCATGACTATTTCCGCTTCGCTTTCTTGTCGGCCATGTGCCCGTAGTAGGTACGGGTCGGCGAATATTCACCAAACTTCTGACCGATCATGTCCTCGGTTACGTTCACAGGAACGTGCTTGCGGCCGTTGTAGACGCCGAACGTCAGGCCCACGAACTGGGGCAGGATCGTCGAGCGGCGCGACCAGATCTTGATAACGTCGTTGCGGCCGGATTCCCGGGCAGCTTCGGCTTTCTTGAGCACGAAGCTGTCGACAAACGGGCCTTTCCATACAGAGCGAGCCATGTCCTAGCGCCCTTTCTTCTTGGCGTGACGCGAGCGCAGGATCATGCGCTGCGATGCCTTGTTCGTGTTACGGGTGCGCTTGCCCTTGGTGGGCTTGCCCCAGGGCGAAACGGGGTGACGGCCGCCGGATGTCCGGCCCTCGCCGCCGCCGTGTGGGTGGTCGATCGGGTTCATGACGACACCACGAACCGACGGACGCTTGCCCAGGTGCCGATTGCGCCCGGCCTTGCCGATGTTCTGGTTGGTCTTGTCCGGGTTGGAAACGGCGCCGACGGTGGCCTTGCATTCCTGCCGGACCATGCGCAGCTCGCCCGAGGACAGCCGGATCTGGGCGTAGCCGCCGTCACGACCGACGAACTGCGCGTAGGTCCCCGCGGCACGTGCGATCTGGCCACCCTTGCCGGGCTTGAGCTCGATGTTGTGAACGATCGTGCCGATGGGCATGCCGCTGAAGGGCATCGCGTTGCCGGGCTTGATATCGGCCTTGGCAGAAGCAATCACCTTGTCGCCGACAGCCATGCGCTGCGGGGCGAGGATATAGGCCTGTTCGCCATCGGTATATTGAATGAGCGCGATGAACGCGGTGCGGTTCGGGTCATATTCGATGCGCACGACGACGGCTTCGACGTCGAACTTGTTGCGTTTGAAATCCACGATCCGGTAGAGGCGCTTTGCTCCACCGCCACGACGCCGCGCGGTAATCCGTCCGGTATTGTTCCGGCCGCCTTTCTTGGTCAAACCCTCCGTGAGGGCCTTGACAGGGCGGCCTTTCCAAAGCTCCGAGCGGTCGATCAGAACCAGCCCACGCTGGCCCGGCGTCGTCGGCTTATACGACTTGAGTGCCATGTTTACTGACTTTCCGTTGCTTTGCGGCCCGGTCTTGGGCCTATGTGGTTAAGGGCCCCGAAGGTCCCCGGTTCGAAAGGGATGGCTTGCCAACCCCGTGCGAAAGCGCCGAGCCCCGGACGAATCCGGGGCTGGGCAGATGCTGTCACCTATTAGAGGCCGGTCGTCACGTCAATCGTGTTGCCCTCTTCGAGCGTCACATAGGCCTTCTTGACGTCGTTACGGCGACCGGGCTGGCCGCGGAACCGCTTGGTCTTGCCCTTGGTGATGGTGGTGTTCACCGCCTTGACCTTCACGCCGAAGAGACTTTCGACCGCCTCCTTGATCTGCGGCTTGTTGGCGTCGATCGCCACCTCGAAAACCACCGCACCGGCCTCGGAGGCCATCGTGGATTTCTCGGTGATGACCGGCTTGCGGATCACGTCATAATGTTCTGCCTTGGCACTCATTTCAGGCGAGCCTCCAGAGCTTCGACACCCGCCTTGGTCAGCACCAGCGTGTCCGACTTGAGGATGTCGTAGACGTTGGCGCCCATCGAGGGCAGCACGTCCAGGTTGGTGAGGTTGCGCGCGGCCTTGGCGAAGCCTTCGTTCACCTCGGTCCCGTCGATGACCAGCGCCCGCTTCCAGCCCAGATCATTGACCTGCTTGGCCAGGGCCGCGGTCTTTCCGTCAGCCTCGGCCGACTCGAGCACCACCAGTTCACCGGCCTTCACCTTGGCGGACAGGGCGTGCTTGAGACCCAGCTTGCGGAACTTCTTGGTCAACTCATGGCCATGGCTGCGCGGCGTCGGACCCTTGTAGATACCGCCCTTGCGGAAGATCGGCGCATTCCGGTCACCGTGACGTGCGCCACCGGTGCCCTTCTGGCGATAGATCTTCTTTGACGAGTAGCTCGTTTCCGAGCGGGTCTTGGCCTTGTGCGTGCCAGCCTGCGCATTGTTGCGCTGCCAGCGGACCACGCGGTGCAGGATGTCGGCACGCGGTTCCAGCCCGAAGACATCGTCGGACAGTTCCACGGACCCGGCCTTGTTGCCGTCCAGTTTGATCGCGTCAGCTTTCATCGGATTCGCCTCCTTCCGGCGCGGACTCTTCGGCTTCGGCGGCCTCCATGGCGGCCTGCTCGGCCTCGGCCGCAGCCTGCGCCGCGGCTTCTTCCTCGGCGGCCGCCTGCGCGGCGGCTTCCTCGGCGAGGCGTTCGGCTTCACGGGCGGCAGACTTGAGCGCGGCGGGGTAGATCAGGTTCTCGGGGAGCGGCTTCTTGACCGCGTCCTTGATGGTCACCCAGCTGCCCTTGGAACCCGGCACCGCACCCTTGACCATGATCAGGCCACGGTCGCTATCGGTCCGCACCACCTGCAGGTTCTGCGTGGTGACCTTGGCGGCGCCCATGTGGCCTGCCATCTTCTTGCCTTTGAACACCTTGCCGGGGTCCTGACACTGGCCCGTGGACCCGTGGGCACGGTGGCTGATCGAGACACCGTGCGTGGCCTCGAGGCCGCGGAAGTTGTGCCGCTTCATGCCACCGGCAAAACCCTTGCCGATCGAGGTGCCCGACACGTCGACGAACTGTCCCTCGAAGTAGTGACTGGCGATGATCTCCTCGCCCACGTTGATCAGGTTGTCGGGGTCCACGCGGAATTCCGCGACCTTCCGCTTGGGCTCCACCTTGGCCTTGGCGAAGTGGCCGCGCATCGGCGCGGTGGTCCGCTTGGCCTTGGCAGCGCCGGCGCCAAGCTGAACGGCGCTGTAGCCATCCTTCTCGGCGGTGCGTTGGGCCACGACCTGAAGATTGTCGAGCCGAAGTACGGTCACAGGAACCTGCCGACCGTCTTCCTGGAAGATACGGGTCATCCCGACCTTCTTTGCGATAACACCAGAGCGCAACATGTCTGATGGCCCCCCTTAAACCTTGATCTCGACATCCACGCCGGCCGCGAGGTCGAGCTTCATCAGCGCGTCCACGGTCTGCGGGGTCGGGTCCACGATATCGAGCAGACGCTTGTGCGTGCGGATCTCGAACTGGTCGCGGGATTTCTTGTCAACGTGAGGCCCCCGCAGAACGGTGAACTTCTCGCTCTTGTTCGGAAGCGGGATCGGACCCCGAACCGACGCACCGGTGCGCTTGGCCGTGTTAACGATTTCCTGGGTGCTGGTGTCCAGCACGCGGTAATCGAAGGCCTTGAGCCGGATGCGGATATTTTGGCTTTGAATTGCCATTTTCGCGCCCTCTTAGGCTGAGGATTGAGAGGTGGAGCTCACGGGATTGCGCCCCCACGTCGAACCCTGAATTGCAGGGGGGTGGACCCTGCGGCCCACCCCGGTCTTCCCTCGTCCGCTCCGGCTCAGTCGATGATCTTTGAGACGACACCGGAGCCGACGGTGCGGCCGCCTTCGCGGATGGCGAAGCGCAGGCCTTCTTCCATGGCGATCGGCGCGATCAGTTCGGCGGTGAACTTCAGGTTGTCACCGGGCAT
>NZ_DATFIP010000002.1:0-114965 GCF_035270045.1 Salibaculum sp. | reverse complement strand
CTCGACGAGAAGGTTGCCCGCCTGCACCTGGACCGCATCGGCGTCAAGCTCTCCAAGCTCGACCCCGACCAGGCCGCCTACATCGGCGTCAAACCCGAAGGCCCCTTCAAACCAGAACACTACAGATATTGAAGGGAGCAGCAGGGCGACGGCAGGCGGGCCGTGCACCCGCGTGTTTTCTCAGGCGTCTTTCGATGCTGCGGTCCCGCCGCAGTTCGATTCCGACCAGGGCCTTTCCCGTGGACCCATCGTGGGGTCATTGGATGGCCTGTTTCAGGGTCCGTGCGCATCCTCAGATGCGATTTCCCCGGTCATGACGGCGCGCGGATGCGCGCATGGCCGTGGTTTTTCCCCTTTGTGCGCATGCGAACTGCGGCTATCGTTTTATCAGCACCATTTTGGGGCTTGGATGAAACAAGTGACCGGCGACACGATCAGAAATTCGGGAGAGATAAATGGGAAAGCGTGACGACCTGATCGCACAATATGCGGATGACCTGCGCAACAAGTGCGGGATGACCCCGGACATGGACCTTTTGACAAAGGTAACCATCGGCTGTGGGCCGTCGATCTACAACGCCGATTCCTCGACGGTGGCTGCGACTCAGCAGAGCGAGCTGGAAACCGTGAAAGACAATTTCCTGGTCAGGAAGCTAGGACTTTCCGATGGCCCGCAGCTGATGGAGGCGATCAATTCCGTACTCGAAACCTATGGCCGGTCCGAGCGCAACAAGTATCGCGCCGTAGTCTACTACATGCTGGTCAAACAATTCGGCAAGGAGGGGGTCTACGCCTGAGGCCCGCGCGCGACAGTGGCGGGCCGGCCCGCCAGTTCCGGCGAGCGTTTTGCATTTGATAAGAATGCGCGAGGCTTTGCCTTTGCCTTGTCCGGCCGGCCTCGGTTAGAACAGACGCAAGGCCAGGATGGCCTGGACCAATTTCGAATACGCGTGTGGTGGCTTTGGGAGCACGCGGGTGACGGAAAGGGTCTGGGCTGTGCCCGGGCCCTTTTCCCTTGCGTGGGGCGCAAAGTTGGAGCCAGAAGCCGGTGTACGGTGCCAAGTGGCATGATGCACGCCAAGTCCGAAGCTGGTCTGTGCCGGTCGCCAAACCCATGCGTTAATTCTGGCCCCAAAGCCCATTAGAGAGAGCTTGACGAAAGCCCCCCGATCAATCGGGATCTGTCTCGCCAAATGCGCAGATCATGCGCCACTCTTTCTCGGTGACGGGCTGCACCGACAGGCGGGAGTTTTTCAGCAGCACCATTTCGGACAGGCGGGGATCGGCCTTGATGTGGTCCAGTTTGACCGGCCTTGCGAAGGGCCTCACCGCCTTGATGTCGACGCAGTCCCATCGGGGGTCGTCGGTGGTGCTGTCGGGGTGCGACTCGGCGATGACCTCGACGATGCCCACGATGCGTTTTTCGTTGACCGAATGATAGAAGAAGCCGCGGTCCCCGACGGACATCTGGCGCATGAAGTTGCGTGCCTGATAGTTGCGCACGCCGTCCCATTCCTCACCCGTGTCACCCTTGGCGACT
Organism: Salibaculum sp.; assembly: GCF_035270045.1. Classification (NCBI taxonomy): domain Bacteria; kingdom Pseudomonadati; phylum Pseudomonadota; class Alphaproteobacteria; order Rhodobacterales; family Roseobacteraceae; genus Salibaculum; species Salibaculum sp. Next base: position 113,425 of record NZ_DATFIP010000002.1, on the reverse strand, counting down.
TGGTCGGCCCAGCCCCAGGTGTTTGGTTCCGATTTGAACAGCCAGAAGCGCATCAGCCGATCACCTTCTTCCAGGGCATGACTGTAACATCTTCGAACAGCCCGGCCCGGGCATAAGGGTCGGCTTCGGCCCAGGCGCGCGCCTCGGCCGGGGTCCCGACCGACAGGATCACGAGGCTGCCGCACATTTCTTTGCTCTCCGACAACAGGGGCCCGGCCATTTCGACCACCCCCGTGTCCTCGACATAAGCGAGATGGGCCTCGCGGTTGGCCTTGCGAACCTCTTGGTGGTCGGGCTTGTCGTGGCAGATCAGGGCATATCGCATGTCATTCCTCCTTCAGTGGACGGGATAAAAGTGCCCCGAGGGCCGCATCAGGGTCCATATGGCCCATTGTCAGCCGGTGAACCACGCTGGAAATTGGCAGGTCGAGCGCCAGTTGCCTCGCCAGTCGGATCAGCGCGCTGGCGGTCGCAGCGCCCTCGACCGTCGCGTTGGGATCGAAACTGTTGCCGGTGCCGATGGCGAGACCGTAGCGGAAATTCCGGGATTTTTCGGAGGTGCAGGTCAGCGCAAGGTCGCCGAAGCCGGAGAGGCCGGCCAGCGTGTCCGGTCGTGCGCCCAGCGCCGCGCCAAGGCGCTGCATTTCGGCAAAGCCACGGGTCATCAATGCCGCGCGGGCGCTTTCGCCGTAGCCTGCCCCGATGCAGACACCGCAGGCAATCGCGATGACATTCTTCAGCGCCCCGCCAAGCTCGGCGCCCACCACGTCCGTCGTTCGATAGAGCCGCAGGACCGGGGTCGAGAGCATGGTTTGAAGCGCCTTGCCTGTTTCAGGCTCGGCGCAGGCCAGTGTAAGTGCCGTGGGCAATCGCTGGGCAATGTCGGCAGCGAAGCTGGGCCCTGTCAGCACCGCCGGGGTGGCATCGGGGATGCTCTCGGTGATCTGGGCGGCAGGACCCTTTAGTGTCTCCAGGTCGATACCCTTGCAGCAGGACACGAGCCGCTTGCCGGTGAGCCCGGACCTGTGGTCGGCCAACCAGCCGCCAAGCCGTTGCGCGGGAACGGCGAGGAGTATGGTTTCAGCCTCGGCGAGCGCGGCTGGATCCGAGGTAACGGTCAGATCCGTCGGCAGGGCCACGCCGGGCAGGCGATGGGTGTTTTCGCGCCGGTGCGCCATGTCCGCGGCCTGGTCGGGATCCCGCGCCCAGAGCGTCACTGGACCATGTGAGGAAAGGGCCACCGCGAGCGCGGTTCCGAAGGCCCCGGCCCCGGCGACGGCGATCTTCATGCCTTGATCCCCTTCTTGCCGCTCCCCAGCAGGCCGGGGCTGCGCGTGTCCAGCGGCCAGCGCGGACGTGCGGCCAGGGTCATGTCATCGACTTCGCCAGCAGCGTGGCGCAACAGTCCCGCATAGGCGATCATGGCGGCATTGTCCGTGCAGAGCGCCAGGGGCGGGGCAGTGAAACCTAGGCCCAGATCCATGCAAACCGTCTCTAGACCGGTCCGGATCCGCCGATTGGCGGCAACGCCCCCGGCCACAGAGAACCGCGATAGCGACGGGACCAGGCGCCGGGCGGTCACGACCGCGCGTCGGGATTTCTCGACGAGGACATCTGCGACAGCAGCCTGGAAGCTGGCGGCCAGATCGGCCTGGTCCTGCTTCGTCAATCCACCTTTTTCCTGCGCCAGATCATCGCGGGCGCGAAGTATCGCGGTCTTCAGCCCGGAAAAGGACATGTTGCAATCGTCCCGGTCCAGAAGCGGTCGGGGCAGCCCGATCCGCGCCGGGTTTCCGCCCTGCGCGGCGGCCTCGATCGCGGGCCCGCCCGGCTGACACAGGCCCAGAAGGCGCGCGGCCTTGTCGAAAGCCTCGCCCGGGGCGTCGTCGATCGTGCCCCCGAGGCGTGTATAGTCCTCGTGATCGCGCACCAGCAGGAACTGACAATGCCCACCCGAGACCAGCAACATAAGGTAGGGAAAGGGCAGCCCCCCGGTGAGCTGAGGCGTCAGCGCGTGTCCGGCCAGGTGATTGACACCCAGCAGTGGAAGCCCCCTCGCGGCTGCCAGCCCCTTCGCGCACATGACGCCGGACAGCACTCCTCCGATCAGCCCCGGTCCGGCGGTGACGGCGATGGCGTCCAGGTCGTCGAAGGTCAGTTCGGCCTTCGATAGGGACTGTTCCACCATGATATCCAGTTTCTCGGCATGGGCACGTGCGGCGATTTCGGGCACGATTCCGCCGAAACCCGCGTGCAGATCCACCTGGCCGGAGACGACGGAGGACAGCACGTCTGCTTGCCCGGGCCATCCCCGCACGAGGGCGGCTGCGGTATCGTCGCAGCTGCTTTCGATTCCCAGGATGGTCAGGGGGGTATTCATGGCTCGCCCGGTTGCGCTGGATGACAACGGAGGTAACACTCGGGACATGATCCGACAATGGCCGGGGGGCGCATGGCACGGGATGTACCGATACTCTTGCTGACCCGGCCTGAGGTGGCCGCGCGGGATTTCCTGGGATCCCTGCCCGATGAGCTTGCCTCGCGGTTCCGGGTTCTGGTCAGCCCGCTTTTCGACTACGCGCCGGTGGACCATGCGCCCGTTGACCCGGACGCCGATGTCATACTGACTTCTGCCGCCGCGGTGCCCTATGCCGGGTCAGGCGGCGGCCGCACAGCCTGGTGCGTGGGTGACCGCACGGCGCAGGCTGCGCGAGCGGCGAGATTCGAGACAAGAAATGCCCGCGGCGATGCCGAGGCCCTTGTGGCGCTGATATTGGCCCAAAGGCCCGTCGGTCCGCTGGTTCATCTGCGTGGAGAGGACAGCCGCGGCAGCATTGCTGCGCGGCTTTCGGCGGCCGGTGTGATGTGTGAAGAGCATGTCGTTTACGCAAAGGTGCCTCGGAAACTGACAATGCAAGCCCATAGGGCTCTGATGGGGAACGTCACGGTGGTGCTTCCCCTGTTCTCACCTGAAACAGCGCGATTACTTTGTCGACATGGACCGTTTTCGGCCCCGCTTGTGGTGCTTGCAATGAGCTGGGCCGTCGCCGAGGCGGCGCGGCCGCTGAACGCGGAACGGGCCGAGATTGCCGCCACGCCGGACCTGGCCGGGATGGTCGGACGTGTCGCAGCGCTGGATGCTTGAGACCCGCCAAGGCGCAGGATAGGCTGACCGTCGGCTCCATGGCCGATTGGAACAAGGATTTGGGTGGCTAAGGTGGCGAAATCGTCCAAGAAGAAACCGGAAGAAGCGCAATCGGAGACACCCGAATCGCCGGAGACTGATGCGCAACGCAATGCGCAGCAGAATGGCTCAGACACTGAATCGACGGTGTCCGGAAAGGATGAGGATAAGGGTTTCGAGGCGATCGAGGATGCCGAAGTCGTGTCGGAGCCGCCCTTGGAAAGCGATTCTTCGGACGTTGCCGCCGCTGCTGGGTCGCCAGAGGCAGCCACTCCCATCGACGCGCCGGATACCGATCCGGTTTCATCATCCCCGGAGTCCGACCCTGCGGAAAGTCCGCTGGACAGTGATCCTGCGGATGCCAGGCGCCACGACCCGCCTCCCGAAGCTACACACGAGCATCCCGGCAAGCGGCAAGGCGGTCTAGTGCCCCTGCTGCTGATCAGCGGTCTGGCAGCGGGGGGCATCGGCTACGGGGCCGAGACCTACCTTGACCGCCGACAAGACAGCGGCGCCGACTTTGCCGCTCTGATCGACGCCCAATCCGAACGTATCGACGCCCTTGGCGCCGAGGTCGATGCGATCCCGCCCGCCCCGGACCTGACACCGCTGAAAGACCGTATCGACGGGCTGCAACAGGACTTGACCCAGCAAATCGGCACGCTGGAGGCCGACCTGACTGACCGTATTGATGGTCTTGATGCACGCCTGACCGATGTCGAGAAGCGCCCGGAAGGCGATGGCACGCTGAGTGATACCGCCATGGCCGCCTATGAGCGCGAGCTGGATGACTTGCGCGCTGACCTTGCAACGCAGCGTGAAGAAGTCGCCGCCATTGCACAAAAGGCGGCCGAGGACCTGAGCGCGGCCCGTGCCGAGGCTGAACAGCTTGAGCAGCAGGCCTTGCAGGAGGCGCGTGCCGCCGCCGGCCGGGCCGCGTTGAACCGGTTGCGCGTGGCCGTGGCGGACGGGGACCCCTTCGATGATCTTCTGGGCGATTTGCAAGAGGTGGCCAGCGAGTTGCCTCAGCCGCTTGTGGCCGTGGCCGAGGCCGGTGTCGCGGACCAAGCGACCCTGGAAGAGGAATTCGACCCGGCCGCGCGTGCGGCACTCGCCGCTGCCCGGGAAGAAGGTCTGGCCGGGGAAACCGGCGGGTTGGGCACTTTCCTGCGTCAGCAGTTCGACGTCCGCTCGACCCAACCGCGCAAGGGAAGCGATCCCGATGCCATACTGTCACGGGCCGAGGCCGCGGTCGAAGAGGACCGTCTTTCCGATGCGCTGGCCGAAATCGCCACCCTCCCCGAAGTTGCGCGCGCCGAAATGACTGGCTGGACCGGCAAGGCGCAGGCCCGAGCCGATGCCTTGGCCGCGATTTCCGATCTGTCCCAATCACTGAACACAAACTGAGGCTGCCCCGATGATCTGGTCCCTGGTGAAGATTTTGGCCTTCGTGGTCCTCGTGACGGCTCTGACCTATGGCGGCGTGCTGCTGATGGAGGTGCCAGGGGAGGTCGTGATCGACGTGGCCGGCTTCAGCATGACGATGAGTGTACTGGAACTTGTCGTCGTCCTGGGGCTGCTTATCGCGCTTGTCTGGTTGGGCTTCAAGCTGGCGGGGCTTCTGGTGGCCTCTTTCAAGTTTCTCAACGGGGACGAGACCGCGATCTCGCGCTACTTCTCGCGGAATCGCGAACGCAAGGGGTTTGATGCCCTGTCCGAGGGGATGATGGCGCTCGCCTCTGGCGAGGGGCAGTTGGCCATGACCAAGGCATCGCGGGCAGAGAAATATCTCGGCAAGCCCCACCTGACGAACCTTCTGGCTGCACAAGCGGCCGAGATGGCCGGCGACCGAAAGATGGCCGAACGCACCTATCGCAAGCTGCTTGAGGACGAGCGAACCCGTTTCGTCGGCGTGCGCGGGATCATGAAGCAGAAACTCTCGGATGGGGATACCGACACGGCGATGAAGCTGGCCGAGAAGGCCTTTGCCCTCAAGCCGCGCCACGAAGAGACCCAGGACACGTTGTTGCGCCTGCAGGCCGAGACGGCGGACTGGAATGGTGCTCGGGAGACCCTGGGCATCAAGCTCAAGACAGGGACTTTGCCGCGCGACGTTCACACGCGACGCGATGCCGTACTTGCCCTGTCGCAAGCCAGCGAGATGCTGGAAAAGGGCGAAGAGGCCAAGGCGCAGGAAACGATCCTCGAAGCCAACCGCCTGTCGCCCGAACTGATCCCTGCTGCGGTCATGGCCTCCAAAGTGCATGTCGACAAAGGCAACACGCGGGCGGCGTCCAGGCTCATCAAGAAGACCTGGGGTAGCCACCCTCACCCGGACCTGGCCCGCGCCTTTGCCGCGATTGCTCCCGAGGAAGATCCGCAGGCGCGCATCAAGCGGTTCAAGCCGGTGCTCAAGGTTAGGCCCGAGGACCCCGAAACCCGAATGCTCCTCGCCGAGTTGCACATCGCGGCCGAGGACTTCCCCGAGGCCCGCCGTGCGCTGGGCGACCTTATCGAGACCGACCCGACGGCCCGCAGCCTGACGCTGATGGCGGCGATCGAACGCGGCGAAGGCAAGCCGGATACCGTGGTGCGCGGCTGGTTGACCAAGGCCCTGACAGCGCCGCGCGGCCCACAATGGATCTGCGACAAGTGCCACACGATCCACGCCGATTGGGTCCCCGTCTGCACGAATTGCAAGGCTTTCGACACCCTGACCTGGCGCCGCCCACCGGTCGGCGAGGTCGCGATGCCTGGTGGCACCGAGATGTTGCCCCTTATCGTCGGTCAGCTGGACAGTACGGCGTCGACGCAAACCAAACCTGCCGAGGACGCGGAGTTGATCGAGGACACAACGGAAGTGGCGACCAAGCCGGAAAAATAGCCCTTTTCCTTGGATGCGCCCCGGTGCTAAAGGAGCGCCGTGGCCGCTGTAGCTCAGCTGGTAGAGCACGTCATTCGTAATGATGGGGTCGGGGGTTCGAGTCCCTTCAGCGGCACCACCCAAGCAGGCAAAACACTGGTTTCCCTACAGCTTTTCGCAGCTGCTAGGAGCCGTAGACCATGTCTGAGACCATTTCACGCCACTTCACCTTCCTTAAGCTTGGAGTTTTCTACTTCAGTCGTCGCATCCCGAAGGACCTTCGGAGCCACTACAAATCATCCCGGATCGCATATTCGCTTCGCACTAGAATGGCCCGGATCGCTGAGACCAGGGCAAGGAAAGCTGCGGAGCAACTGGACGAATACTGGTTCCACTTGGGGTGTCGCGATAAAGGGCTTCTAGGTAAGCACCTTTTGCGTATGCTGGCTGTGGCTGGGGAGGTGACCGGTCATCCCTCCCCCTCGATTTCATCTGCATCTGTTCGGTTGTCGGAGGCCGTCCGCATCTATCTCGATCTCAACAAAGGCAAAGGTCGTCCTGCCACCTTCCATTGGTCCGCTGAGAGGGCCTGCGGCTACGTCGTGGAGGCCTGTGGCGACCAACACCTTGACGCATACACCAAAAAAAGCCGACGCCTTTCGTGACGCGCTGATCGCTCGAGGCCTGACGGGAAGCAGCATGACTAGGGTCTTCGATACCGTGAGGTCCGTGGTCAACTTCGCGGCCAGCGAACAGGCGCTATCAATCAACAACCCGTTCGCAGGTGTCTACTGCGACCGCTCTGCCGGTGCCTCGGGTCGCAACCCGGTCCTGAGAGAGTCGTTGAAACGGATTCAAACTGAATGTCGAGTGCTGGACGATGAATTGCGCTGGTTGGTTGCTATGGTCTCGGATACCGGACCGTGTCTCGCTGAAGCGGCGGGCATGAGGCGTGACGATATTGTCGCCCATGATGAGGGAGGTCTGTTTGCGCGTATCTGGGTCGAACAGGCCCAGCCGCGACACCTTGCCCACACCATCAGGTTTGGGCTGGATTGCTGGGCAATTCCGATTAGAGTCCAGTGCAGATTCAGTCGAACTGACAATCAGCCACCAGATTAGGAGACATCATGACCAGATTCGCAATTACGGCCGCAGCCCTCATGCTTGCAGCCCCTGCCTTCGCGGAGAGCCACGCTGCCTCGGGCGATGCCGCCGCCGGAGAACAGGCCTTCAACCGTCAGTGTGTGACTTGCCATAACGTTGTCGATGACGAGGGCGAGGTGCTGGCCGGTCGCCCGAACATGCGCACCGGACCCAACCTTTATGGAATTGCGGGTGGGCAGATCGCCTCGGTCGAGGATTTCCGGTATGGTCCGGGTATCCAGCAGCTGAGCGAGGAAGGCATGGTCTGGAACGAGGAGAACTTCGTTGCCTACCTGCAGGACACTACCGGTTGGCTGCGCGAGGCCACGGGCGATGACCGGGCCCGGTCCCGCATGTCGTGGCGCGTCCGTAACCCCGAAGATGCCGTCAACATCTATGCCTATCTCGCCAGCCTTGGCGGGGACATGGCCGCCGAATAGGCCAGTGACCCGAGTTGACCGTGGCGGCCACGCTCCTCGTAGCGTGGCCGTTTTTCATTGTGCGTGACACGGCCCGCTCACTTTCGCGTCAAGCGGATTGCCACCGGATTGCCACGGGGGCCCGTCTTCGCGAAAAGTGCCGCAGCGAGGAGTGCCAATGCTTGACGCCGCCGTCCGGAAACTGATTGACCCGCCGCTGACTGCGGTGGGCCGGCGTATCGCCAAGATAGGTGTCGGGGCAGATGTTGTTACCCTGATTGGTCTGGCTCTGGGCCTGCTGGCGGCGCTGTTGATCGCGCTGGGCCAACCGCTCTGGGCGCTTGTTCCCCTTCTGACCTCGCGCATCGCGGACGGTCTGGACGGGGCCGTCGCCCGCGCCACCCGCAAGACGGACTTTGGCGGCTACCTTGATATCGCATGCGATTTCCTGTTCTACGGCGCTGTTCCGCTGGCCTTCGTCTTTCTGGACCCGGCGGAAAATGGTTTGGCCGGGGCCTTTTTGCTTGCTGCTTTCTACGTCAACGGCACAAGTTTCTTGGGCTACGCGATCCTGGCGGAAAAACACGGCTTCGAGACGGCGGCGCAGGGGGTCAAGTCGCTCTACTTCTCCAACGGTTTGCTGGAAGGGACGGAAACGATTCTGTTCTTTGTCCTGCTATGCCTTTTTTCGGGGGCATTCGCCCCGCTTGCCTGGGTTTTCGGCGCCCTTTGCTTTGTGACCGCGGCCCTGCGTATCCTGGCTGCCCGAACCGCCTTTTCATCGAATGAGGACCACGCATGAGATTCCTGCCACTTGTCGCCGCCCTGGCCTTTCCCATGGCCGCCGCCGCCACGCCGGACCCCTCCGACTGGGAGGCCGTGCTTCAAGAGGCCGATGGCCAGACTGTCTACTGGAACGCTTGGGGCGGTTCCACCACGACAAACGATTTCATCGCTTGGGTGGGAGCGCGTGTGTCCGAACGGCATGGCGTGACGCTGGAGCACGTGAAGCTGACCGACACGGCCGACGCCGTTACCCGCGTGGTCAGTGAAAAGCAGGCAGGTGAAGACAGTGACGGCGCGATCGACCTCATCTGGATCAACGGCGCCAATTTCGCGGCGATGAAAGAGGCGGACCTCTTGTTCGGACCCTTCGCCGAGCAATTGCCGAATTGGGGCTATGTTGACACTGAAGGCAAGACGGTGCGTACCGACTTCACGGTTCCTACAGAGGGCTATGAAAGCCCCTGGGCCATGGCGCAGGTGGTCTTCATGTACGATACTGCTGACATTACGGAACCGTTCGGGTCGATGACCGCGATCCTGGAATGGGCCAAGGCGAACCCCGGGCGCTTTACCTATCCGCAGCCGCCGGATTTCCTTGGCACGACCTTCCTCAAACAGGCCCTGGTGGACCTGACCGATGATATCGAGGTCCTGCAAAAGCCCGTGACCGAGGTCGACTATGACGCGGTCACCGCGCCGCTCTGGTCCTTTCTCGAGGAATTGACGCCGAACCTTTGGCGGCAGGGGCGTGCCTATCCCCAGAGCGGGCCCGCGCAGCTGCAGCTGATCGCTGATGGCGAGATAGACCTCGCGATCTCCTTCAGCCCAGGCGAGGCGACGGCAGCCATTGCTAACAACCAATTGCCTGATACCGTACGCACTTTCGTGCTGGACAATGGTACCATCGGCAATGCCAGCTTCGTGGCGATCCCCTACAACTCCGGGTCCGCTGCGGGAGCCATGGTCGTGGCAAACGTTTTGATGTCGCCCGAGGCGCAGCTGCGCGCCCAAGACCCCGAGGTGCTGGGCTATGGTACGGTTCTGGACATGGACAAGATCCCCCGGGACGATCGCGCCGCCTTCGAGGCGCTGGATCTTGGTATTGCGACCCTGTCCCCCGAAGAGTTGGGCAACGTGCAGGCCGAGCCGCATCCCAGCTGGATGACGCGCATCGCGGAGGAATGGGCCACGCGTTACGGTACCGCCCGCTAACGTGCTGCGCCATGTGCCCCTTGTGACGCTGGTCGTGATGATTGGACCGGTAGTGGCCGGGCTGTGGGGCGCCTTGATCCCGGCCCTTGGGCACCTTCCGGGGGCTGGTCTGACCGGGCCGTCTTTCGAGGCTATCCGGGCTCTGTTCGATTGGCCCGGCCTCGAACGGGCCCTTCGCCTGTCCGTCAGCACCGGGGTTCTTGCAACGGTGCTGACGTTGCTGATCGTTGTTCTGGTCACCGCCGGATGGTCGGGCACGCGGACCTTCGCGCTGTTGCAGCGGGTGCTTGCGCCGATCCTGTCGGTACCACATGCGGCGGCTGCTTTCGGCGTGGCTTTCCTGATCGCCCCATCGGGCTGGCTCGCCCGCCTCGCGTCGCCTTGGCTGACCGGTTGGGACCGGCCGCCTGACCTTCTGATCATCCAGGACCCGGCGGGCTTGGCCATGACCGCGGGTCTTGTCACCAAGGAAGTGCCGTTCCTGCTGCTGATGACGCTTGCGGCTTTGGGGCAAGTTCAGCAGGAGCAGAGACTGAAAACAGCGCGCACACTCGGGTATGACAGGGTGACCGGCTGGCTCAAGTGTGTCTTTCCGGCTGTCTACCGGCAGATTCGATTGCCGGTTTACGTGGTGCTGGCCTATTCCATGAGTGTCGTCGACGTGGCCATGATCCTTGGCCCGACCCGGCCGCCCAGCCTGTCTGTTCAGATCGTCAAATGGATGGGCGACCCGGATCTGTCGATGCGGCTGGTCGCGGCGGCTGGGGCACTCTTGCAGCTTGCACTGGTCATCGGGGCGCTGGGGTTCTGGCGGCTGGGAGAGATCGGGTTTGCGTGGCTGGGCAGGATCTGGATCGAGGCCGGGCAACGTGGTGGACTCGACCCGGTATTGCGGATCGGCGGGATCTGCATGGGCATTCTTTCGGCGATGGCGACCCTGCTGGCTTTGCTTGGGCTTTTCGTCTGGTCCATCTCCGGGTTCTGGGGCTTTCCGAACGCGTTTCCTGAAGGTTTCACCCTGCGCAACTGGGAGAGGCATGGGCCTGGCACGCTGGAGGCGGCCGCCGAGACTTTCCTTGTTGCCGGGGCCGCCACCGGTCTTGCGCTGGTGCTGGTGCTGGGATGCCTAGAGGCCGAGCATCGCAGCGGCCGCACCCTGACCACGAGGGGGCTATGGCTGCTTTACCTCCCACTCCTGGTGCCGCAGACTGCCTTTTTGCCAGGGCTGCAGAACCTGCTTTTGTCGGTCGGGGCCGACGTCGGGCGCGGCCCGGTCATCCTCGCGCATCTGGTCTTCGTGCTACCTTATGTCTTCCTGTCGCTCGGGGATTCCTGGCGCGCCTGGGACCCGCGCAACGCGGTCGTCGCCGGCACCCTCGGGGCGGCGCCCTGGCGTGTCTTCTGGCAAGTGCGGTTGCCGATGCTGTTGCGCCCGATCCTGACCGCTGTTGCGGTCGGCATGGCCGTCTCGGTCGGGCAATACCTGCCGACCTTGCTAATCGGCGGGGGGCGTGTCGCCACCCTGACGACAGAGGCCGTGGCCCTCGCCTCGGGCGGGGACCGGCGGGCAATCGGTGTCTACAGCCTGATGCAGACCCTTGCTGCCCTGCTGCCCTTCGCCTTGGCGATCCTTGTGCCGGCTATGGCGTGGCGCAACAGGCGGGGGCTGCATGTCTGAGGGATTGAAGCTGGATGCTGTCCGCATCACCGATGGTCGGCAGATGGTGATCGAGGTCGATTGCACAATCGCCCCGGGCGCTGTCATGACGATCATGGGGCCCTCTGGCGTCGGAAAATCCACGCTTCTGGCCTTTGTCACCGGCACCTTGAACAGGGCTTTCACCGCGACAGGGCGGGTTCTTCTGGATGGGGAAGACATCACCTCCCTGCCTCCACACCGCCGTCATGTAGGCATCCTTTATCAGGACGATATCCTGTTTCCACACATGAGCGTCGGACAGAATCTCGCCTTTGGCATGGAGCGGGGCGGCAAACGGGCCGACAGATGGGCGACCGTCGTCGCCGCGCTCTCCGAGATCGGGCTGGAAGGTTTCGCGCACCGAGACCCGGCAACGCTTTCGGGGGGACAGGCGGCGCGGGTACAATTACTACGTGTGCTGCTGTCGCAGCCAAGGGCCCTGTTGCTGGACGAAGCCTTTTCCCGGCTGGACACGAACCGTCGGACACAGATCCGGACGTTGGTTTTCAACATGGCCCGAGACCGCAACCTACCGGTGCTCATGGTTACCCATGATGCCGAAGACGCCCGGGCTGCGGGCGGCCATATCATCACCTTGGGGGAATAGGGACTATTCCGCCGCGTTTCGCCTGGGCAACACCCAGTCAGGTCGCGGAAAGTGGCAGGTATAGCCGTTGGGCACCCGCTCGAGGTAATCTTGGTGGAACGCTTCGGCCTCCCAGAAATCGCCTGCCGGTTCCACTTCGGTCACGACATTGCCGGGCCACAGGCCCGAGGCCTCGACGTCCTTGACGGTCTCCAGCGCGATCTCACGCTGCCGCGCATCGGTGTAATAGATGGCCGAGCGGTAACTCGTCCCGATATCGTTGCCCTGCCGGTTCTTGGTGGTCGGATCGTGGATCTGGAAGAAGAATTCAAGAACCCGCCGGTAGCTGAGCGTTTCGGGATCATAGATTATCTCGATACCCTCGGCGTGGGTGCCATGATCGCGGTAGGTCGCGTTGGGCACGTCGCCGCCAGTATAGCCGACACGGGTCGAAATCACGCCGGGCAATTTTCGGATCAAGTCCTGCATGCCCCAGAAACAGCCGCCGGCAAGGACGGCACGGTCTTCAGCCATCAGATATCCTCCACTTGGTCAAGGTAGGCACCATAGCCCTTGGCTTCCATCTCGTCACGATGGATGAAACGCAGGGCGGCGCCGTTGATGCAATAGCGCAGCCCGCCCTGGCTGGACGGACCGTCGGGAAAGACATGGCCAAGGTGACTGTCGCCATGGGCCGAGCGCACCTCCGTGCGCACCATGCCAAGGCTGTTGTCCGTCAGTTCGGCCACATGCTCAGGCTCGATGGGCTTGGTGAAACTGGGCCAGCCGCAGCCCGAGTCATACTTTGCCGAGGATGCGAAGAGGGGTTCACCCGAGACCACGTCGACATAGATACCCGGTTTCTTGTTGTCCAGGTATGGCCCTGTCCAGGGCCGCTCGGTGCCGTTCTCTTGGGTGACGCGATACTGCTCTGGCGAAAGCCTGGCGATGGCGTCGGGAGTCTTGCGATAGTCGGTCATGCGCGATCCTTTCTCAAACAGGATATGGGGCATTCTTGGCGGGATGCCAGTGTCGGTCACGCGACCGCGATCCGCGCGGTCAAAGACGTTTTGACTTGGCAGGCGCTTTGGGATTCAGTGCTTGATGCGGGGGTAGTCAGGATTGGGATGTGTGACATGAACGGGCCAGTCGCCTGGCAGCTGCAGGACGTGACCCGACGCACGGCTCTCGGGCGCTAATCCAGTGGCAGGAGAGAACGGGAACATCCCCGACGCCGCCCGGGCCCTGCACCGCGCGGGCCGGCTTGAGGCGGCGCGTGCGCGCTACGTCGCCCATCTGGCGGCGCACCCGGACGATGCGGGCATCTGGTCCAATCTCGGGGCGCTGCTGCGGACGCAGGGCAGGCACCAGCTGGCCCGCCGTGCCCAGGATCGCGCCCACGCACTGGCGCCCCATGATCCCGTAATCTGCAACAACCGCGCCAACATCCTGTCGGACCTTGGGGACTACGACGCTTCGATCCGGCTGCGGCAGGCCGTGCTGGAACAGCACCCGTCGCGGGTGATGCATCATGCCATGATCGGGCGCTGCTTGCGTGGCAAGGGGGACTACCAGGCGGCGATCGACTATCTGGCGCCGAAGGTGCTGCAGTATCCCCAGAATCACGAGATCGAGCTGCAACTGGCCTTTGCCCAGCTTGGCGCCGGGCAGTATGGCCCTGGTTTCCGCAGCTATCGGGCCCGCTGGCGCAGCCCGGAAATGACGCCGAAGACCCTCGACCTGCCGAAATGGCGCGACGGTGATCCCATCGCGGGCAAGAGGCTGCTGGTCCTGCCTGAACAAGGCTTCGGAGATGCGATCCTTTTTGCACGTTTCGTCCCTGTTCTGGCCCAAATGGGGGTCAGGATGCATGTCCTGGCCGAGAGTCCCGTCGCCCGTCTGCTCGCTGATCTGGATGGGGCCGACTGGGTGGGAACCGCGACCCGGGGAGATGCGCGCTTTGACAACTGGATGCCACTGATGGACATGCCCATGGCGGCTTTCGGCTCCGCCGATCGCGGTGCGCCACCTCCGCCTGCGCGCCTGACCGTGCCGTCTGACAGCAGGGACAGGGCAGGAAGGATCGCAGCACCCTATCGCGACCGCTTCAAGGTCGGCGTGGTCTGGTCGGGTTCGGCCACCTACAAAGGTAATGTATTTCGCTCGTTTTCGCACCGGGCCTTCCTGCCCATGGCGGACATACCCGGCGTGCAGCTTTTCTCTCTCTACAAAGGATCGCGGTTGCAGGACCTGCATTCGGACGGTAGTTCCGCCTTCATCCTGGACGCTGCCGGGACAGACCGGGATTTCGCTGATTGCGCCGCGATGATGCAGGAGATGGACCTGGTCATCACCTCGGATACGGCCACGGCGCATATCGCCGGGTCTCTGGGTCTTCCGACCTGGGTGATCCTTCACTGGGATCCGTTCTGGGTCTATACCCATGCAGGAGAGACGACGCCGTGGTATCCGTCCATGCGGCTGTTTCGGCAGGACAGGCCGCTTGACTGGGACGGCGTATTCGCGAAGGTCGAAAAGGCCCTGCGTAAGCGGGTGACAGGAGGCTGAGGCGATGGAAAGGATCATGGTGCCCACCGCCCCGGCGGAACTGATCGACAAGCTGACCATCCTACGCCTCAAAATCGAGAACATCACGGACCAGGAAAAGTTGGCCAACGTCCTGCACGAGCAAGCGGCGCTGCAGGCCACCGCCGATGCATATCTGCCTCAAGAGGTTCCGCTTTCCGCCTTGTACGAGGCGCTTTACTGCATCAACGCTCGTCTCTGGCAGATCGAGGACGATATCCGGGCTTGTGAGGCCCGCCAGGATTTCGGCCCCGCGTTCATAGAACTGGCCCGTGCGGTCTACCTGACCAACGATCGCCGGGCCGAAGTCAAGAGACAGATCAACACCTTGCTGGGATCCGACCTGGTCGAGGAGAAATCCTACACTGATCATGGAGCCCAGACATGAGCGATGATGTCCTTGTCGAGGCGCGTCGGTCCCTTTTCGCCGAGGTGCGTCGCCTCTCCGGCCTGCTGGAGACCGAAAAAACCCGTCGCCGTGCGCCCATGGTCCGCCGCCTGCACGAGATCCGCCGGATGTTGGACCGAGGCTATCACTACAGTTCGCAGGCCGGTCAGGACCTGGTGATCGACATGATGATGCAACGCAAACGTGGCGGCACATTCCTGGATATTGGTGGGTATGACGGCGTAACAGGGTCGAACACTTTCTTTCTCGAGGTTTTTCGTGGCTGGACGGGCGCACTGGTCGAACCCGTGCCTGCGCAACTGCAGAAAGCGCAGGAGGTGCGGCGCTGTCCCTGCCATGGTGTCGCAGTGGCCGCGTCCGAGGGTGAGGCGGATTTCATCGAGGTTGTTGAGGGCTACACACAGATGAGTGGCCTGGCCGAAACCGATGACGCAAGGGTGCTCCAGACGGTGCGTGCGGACGCGCGCCACAAGGAACGCCGAATCTCCGTCAAGACCCGCACGCTGGCCCGGATCATGGCAGACACCGGCGTGACTGCGCCCGATCTGATCTCGCTCGATATTGAAGGAAGCGAGATCCCGGTGCTGGAGTCCTTCGATTTCGCCAAATACAGTGTCGAGTTCTGGTCGATCGAGAACAACACCGGCGACTTGGCGCTCAGCGAGATCATGCGGGCCAACGGTTATCGCCTGGCCGAGTTCTGCGGGCCCGACGAGCTTTACCAGCGTGTGCCGGAATAGGTTGTATTTGAACGGTTAGGCCCGTTTTCACCTTTGCCCTGCTACTCCGAACGCGGGTGAGAAAATGGGTGAGGTCATGGGCGACAAGTCCAACGCGCCGATTATTGTGAAACGCAAGAAGGTCGTCGCGAGCGATGCCCATCACGGCGGTGCCTGGAAGGTCGCCTACGCGGATTTTGTGACGGCCATGATGGCTTTTTTCCTGCTGATGTGGCTTCTCAACGCAACTACCGAACAGCAACGCAAGGGTATCGCGGACTATTTCTCACCCACCGTGCCGGTCAACCGCGTGTCAGGCGGCGGGGCCGACATGTTCGGTGGAGACAGCATCATGTCGGACCAGGCGCTTGCCCGGAACGGGACCGGGCAGGCCGCTGGCCTGCGCGTTCAGGGACATCAATTGGCCGCCGAAGCCGCTGCCGAGGTCGCGGTCCTGCGCGAGGTCGAGCGGAAGCTCATGGGTGTGGGCGGCGAAAGCCTGCTCCAGATGGAAGCGTTGCGCCACGTCGTGACCCGGGTGACGGACGAAGGGCTGATCGTCGAGATTTTCGCGCGCGAGGGCGCGCCGATCTTCCGGGGCAACACGAGCGAACCCACTCGCGTGATGATCGAACTGCTGACCAGCTTCGCGCCGGTTTTCGAAATGGTCAGAAACCCGATCGCCATCGACGGGCATGTCCGGACCCAGCCGCTGGTCCTGGCGGACAATCCCGTCTGGAACATCTCTGCCGGCCGAGCCGAAGCGGTGCGTGCGCGCCTCGTTTCCGCTGGCCTGGACGAGGAACGGATGGCGCGGCTGACGGGGCATGCCAACCGCGAACCGGCAACGGCCGATGGCTCGGCTATCCGCAATGACCGGATCGAGATCACGCTCCTGCGAGGGCGATAGGGCCTGGCGAACCGCATCGCATTTTAGACGTTAGCCTGCCGTTAATCGCCAGGGCGGTAGGAAGGGATCAGACCGCATGTGCGTTTTGTGACAGAAAGGCCAATAAGATGACAATCTCCTCCTCGCTCAATGCCGGTGTCGCCGGGTTGGCCGCGAATGCCAGCAAATTGGCGACCATCTCGGACAATATCGCGAATTCCTCGACATACGGGTACAAGCGCGCCGTTACGGATTTCCATTCCATGGTCATCGACAGCGGCCTTGGAAGCTATTCCGCAGGCGGTGTTCGGGCCACCACCCAGCGCCTGATAGACGAGCGCGGCCCCCTGGTTTCGACCGAAAACGCGACGGACCTGGCCGTGCGCGGTCGCGGCATGCTGCCGGTGTCGGATTCCTCGGCCATAGGCGCCGGCGGGGACTTGCCGTTCAAGCTGGCCTCGACCGGGTCCTTCCGCCCCGATGCCGACGGCTACCTGACCACCTCCAGCGGGTTGACCCTGATGGGCTGGGCCGCGAATCCCGACGGCACAGTGCCAACCTACCCCCGGGATACCACCGGTGGCCTGGAACCTGTTCAGATCAATTCGAACCAGTTCTTCGGCAATGCCACGACCGCCATAGACCTGGCGATGAACCTGCCCGCCACCGAGACCGAGGCCGGTGCGCCCGGTGCCACGCAGGAGCTTTCGGTCGAGTATTTCGACAACCTGGGCAAGTCCGAAAGCCTCTCGATCACATTCGTGCCGACGGTGCCGGGTGCCGGTGCTTCCAACCAGTGGACAATGATCCTCGAAGACAGCGCCTCCGGCGGGGCGGTTGTCGGCGAATACACCTTGTCCTTCGATGATACGCGGGGGCAGGGAGGGCGGCTTTTGTCGGTTGCCGATGTCAGCGGCGGACCCTACGACGCCGCCGCCGGCACGGTCCAGGTCAACGTCGATGGCGGGCCCATCGATATCGATATCGGTACGCTGGGCGATCCGGGCGGATTGACCCAGCTTTCCGATGCATTCGCGCCCGTCTCGATTTCCAAGGACGGCTCGCCGGTAGGCAATATGACCTCGGTCGAGGTCGATCCGACCGGCAATGTCCATGCCTATTTCGACAACGGTATGTCCCGGCTGATCTACAAGGTCCCGCTGGTGGATGTCCCCAATCCCAATGGTCTGCTGACCCAGGACCACCAGAGTTACACCGTCACGCCCGACAGCGGACCGTTCTTCCTGTGGGATGCGGGCGATGGACCCACGGGTGACGTGGTCAGCTTCGCGCGCGAGGAATCGGCCACCGATGTGGCCGGGGAACTGACCCAACTGATCCAGACCCAGCGGGCTTATTCTTCCAACGCCAAGGTCATCCAGACGGTCGATGAAATGCTCCAGGAAACGACGAACATAAAGCGGTAAACTGATGGTGGAGGTCCCGGCATGAGCCTGTCACATACCCTGTCCAACGCGGTCGGCGGCATGAATGCGGCAAGCCGACTTGCCGAGGTCGTTTCCTCGAACGTGTCCAACGCGCTGACCGAAGGTTATGGCCGACGCCAACTGGACTTGAACGCCGCATCCATCGGCGGGCGGGGGAGTGGCGTGCAGATCGGCCAGGTGACACGGGTAGTTGACAAGGCCGTGATCGGGGACCGGCGTCTTGCCGATGCCGCGGTTTCGGGCGCGGGGGCCACGGTCGACCTGCACGTCAGGCTCGAAGCGATCTTCGGCGCACCGGGTCAGCAGGATGCGCTGTCCAGCCGTGTCACGGTGCTCGAACAATCGCTCTTAGATGCCGCGACCGACCCGTCTTCGTCCCTGCGCCTCGACCAGGTGCAAAATCGGGCGCAGGACCTGGCCGGAGCGCTGAATACGGCCACGGACCGGGTACAGTCGCTGCGCCGCCGGGCGGATGCCGATATTGCTGCCCAAGTGGATCAGCTTAACACCGCGCTCGAACAGGTCGAACGACTGAACGGAGATATCGCCAACAGCCTCAACGTCGGGGCCGACTCCTCGGCGCTGATGGACCAACGCCAGAGGGTGATCGACCAAGTGTCCGGCATCGTTCCGATGCGTGAGCTGGCGCGCCCCGATGGCCGCATTGCCCTGATGACACCCGGCGGCGAGATGCTGGTCGATGGCCCGGCCAAGCGGTTCGACTTTGCCCATACGCCGGTTGTCACTGCCGACATGACCCTGTCAAGCGGCGGCCTGGTCGGCATTTCCGTCGACGGTGTTCCCATCGCTGCCGACGGCCTTGGCAAGCTCGCCGGCGGGAGCCTTGGCGCGGCGTTCGTGGCACGTGACGACACATTGGTCGCGGCACAGCAAAAGCTTGACCATGCGGCCGCCCATCTCATTCAACGCATGCAGGGCGGTTCCGTCGATCCGACCCTCGGCCCGATGGATGCGGGGCTCTTTACCGATGCCGGTCAACCCCTTGATCCTCTGAACACCACCGGGCTGGCTGGACGCATCGAGGTAAACACCGCTGTAGACCCGGCCCGCAATGGCGATACCCGGCGGCTGCGAGACGGTCTGAATGCACCCGCGCCGGGCGCGGCGGGCGATAGCACCCTCTTGCTGGCCACTGGCGCGGCACTTTCATCCAGTCAGCCCATTGGCGGCAGTGGATCGTCTCGCAGTGTTGCCGGCCATTTTGCCGACATCCAGTCGAGCATCGGCCAAGCGCGCGTGGAGGCCGACCAAGAGCTTGGCTTCACCAATGCCCGTCAGGCGACTCTGGCCGAGGCCGAGGCGATGACCGGCGTGGATACCGACCACGAAATGCAGATGCTTCTGCGCGTAGAACAAGCCTATGCAGCGAACGCACGGCTGGTTCAGACCGTCGAAGCCATGATCGACCGCCTGATGGAGCTTTGAAGATGGGCCTGACGACAATCGGTGATCTCAGCCAGCACCTCGTTTCCGTGCGGCACAACAGCCAGCTCAAGGAGCGGCTCAATACCTTGGCGCAAGAACTTGCGACCGGGCGCATCGCCGATCTGACGACCCACTTGGGGGGCGACCAGCAGCGCTACCTCGACGCCGGACGCCACCTCGATCTCCTGGCGTCCCGGGGGCGGTCGCTGGACGAAACCGCCAACATGCTCTCGGTCATGCAGACCGCACTGGGCGCTGTGCAGGATGCGGGGGCAACGGCGGGCGAGACACTCTTGACCGTCTCGCCGCAGTCGGGCCCGACGCACCGGGCAACCGCCGCGATCGAGGCCCGCACAGCCTTCGAGGGCATGGTCAGCGCCTTGAACACGCGCCTCGCCGACCATTCGGTGCTGGCCGGGGCAGAGCCGGACAAGACCCCCTTGCCGCCCGCTTCCGACATGCTCGACGCCATCCTGGCCGCGGCGTCCGGGGCAGTCGATGCGGACGGGGTCATTGCCGCCGTTGATGACTGGTTCGACACGACGTCCGGGGGTTTCATGACAACGGCCTATGGCGGAAGCATGACCACAAACCTGTCGCGGCCCATGAGCGAAGGGACGGCGCTCGAGATCGAGGCCCGGGCGGACCATCCGGCGATCCGGGGAGCGCTCAAGGCGGCGGCCCTGGGGACTATTGCCGAGGATGCCGGTCTGAGCCTCTCCGATACGGAGCGCGCTGGCCTCTTGCGACATGCCGGCGAGGCCCTCATCGCCGGCGCGGGGAACTTGGTTCAGCTCCGCGCCTCCGTCGGATCAGCCGAAGCGCGGGTCGAAGAGGCCTCAGCACGTCTCTCCGCGCGTGAGACCGCGCTGGAAATCGCCCGTAACGACATGAGCGCGGCCGATCCCTATGAAACCGCATCGAACTTGCAAGAGGTCCAGTTGCAACTCGAGACCCACTATACGCTGACCGCGCGCCTGTCGCGCCTGTCCCTGACGGAGTATCTTCGTTGACCCGCCTTCTTGCCATGATCCTCGCACTTGCCACGTGGGCGTCGTTGGCCGGCGCAACTCCTGTCCGTCTCAAGGACCTGGTGGAATTCGATGGTGTGCGCTCGAACGATCTTGTTGGATACGGGTTGGTCGTCGGCCTGAACGGCACCGGGGACGGGCTGCGCAACTCCCCTTTCACCGAGGAAATCATGTCGAACATCCTCGAACGCCTGGGTGTCAACGTGACCGGTGAACAGTTCCGACCGAACAACGTTGCGGCCGTTCTGGTAACAGCCAGCCTTCCGCCCTTTGCCCGGGCGGGCAGTTCCATTGACGTTACCGTTTCTGCCATCGGGGACGCGGACAGCCTGCTTGGGGGAACTCTTGTCATGACCCCGCTCAATGCCGCTGATGGTGAAATCTACGCGGTCGCCCAGGGTACGATCATCGCCGGTGGTGCTTCGGCCGAAGGTGAGGCAGCCACGGTAGTACAGGGGGTGCCCACCTCGGGAACCATCCCCAGCGGTGCGACGGTAGAGCGTGAGGTCGATTTCCAGTTTGCCGGTCTCAAGATCATCCGGCTGGCCCTGCGTACGCCTGACTTCACCACGGCGGCCCGGATCGAGGCGGCGATCAACAGCAACTTTGGCCGGGGCGTTGCAACGATGCTGGACGCGGGGACCGTGCGACTTGACATCGACGCGACCGGGGCGACCTCGCCTGCCCATGCTCTGGTGCGGGTCGAGAACATACTGGTCGAACCCGAGCGTCGTGCCCGCGTCGTCGTCGATCAGCGATCCGGAACGATCGTCATGGGCGAGGATGTGCGAATCTCGCGCGTGGCCGTCAGCCAGGGCAATCTGACACTGCGCATCGAGGAGGCGCCGCAGGTGGCACAACCAAACCCTTTCGCCCCGGGCGAAACGGTGGTTGTGCCGCGCACGAACGCCCAGATCGAGGAGGATCCCGGGCTGGCCATGGCCGAGGTGCCAGCGGGCACCTCGCTTTCCGAGGTCGTCGCGGGGCTCAACGCGCTGGGCGTCGCGCCTCGGGACATGATTGACATCCTCAAGAGCATAAAGGCCGCTGGGGCCCTGCATGCGGACTTTGTTGTACAATAGGATCAAGGTGCCCAAAGTGTGACGAGTAACTGTCGGACCCCAACACGATCTGCCCGATGGCCGGTCCCGGGGCCTTTTGAAAGGCTCGTTGCGTGACCGCCGCTCCGGGCGTCGAGGTTTGGAGAAAACCCCGGCCCGTCACCAGAAGATCCCAATTCGGCGCCGAGTAGAACAGGCTGACCGGGATCTGTGAACATATTCACGAGAGACAGCTTCCTGCTCTGCCTCGCGCCCCGCACATGGTTAGAAATAGCTGCGTACCAAGCTGCTCGCGATGAGGCTCCAGCCGTCTGCGACCACGAAAAAGGCAAGCTTGAACGGCAACGAGACGATCGCCGGCGGGACCATCATCATCCCCATGGACATCAGCACGGCGGCCACCACCAGATCTATGATTAGGAAGGGCAGGAACACGAGGAAGCCTATCTGGAAGGCGCGCTCGATCTCGCTGAGCAGGAAGGAGGGCACGAGAACAGAAAGCGGTGCCGACTCGAGTGGCGCTTGCGCCGGAACCGTGTCGCGCAGCGCGGCCAGATCCTCGAAGGTGCCCGGGTCGACCCGACTGCCCATGAAGGCCCGAAAGGGCTCCATCACGCGGGGAAAGGCCTCTTCCACGGTCAGCGCACCCTCGATCAGCGGGTCGACACCTGCGGCCCAGGCGGTGACGAAGACCGGTTCCATGACGAAATAGCTTAGAAACAGGGCCAGGCTGATGATCAGCATGTTCGGCGGCGATTGTTGCAGCCCTATGCCTTGGCGCAGGATAGCCAGAACTGTTACGATAAAAGGAAAGCAGGTGATCATGATCGCGATGCCCGGCACAAGGCTGAGTACCGTGAGCAGCAGGATCAGCTGGATTGATCGTGTCGTCAGGGACCCGTCGGCACCGAAGTCGATGGAGAGGTCCTGTGCCGACGCCGGTCCGGCCAGAGCGACAAGCCCCAGGACCAGCACCGCGGCGGTCGCGGAGCTGCGTCTAGCCAAGGGACAGCCCCCCGGAGACCACCTCGGTGAGGCGCACGGCGATGCTGCCGTTGCCCGCCTCTGACTCTTCGAGCTGGCCGCGGGCGATCAAGCGGCCGCCGACGAAAAGTTCGACCGGGTCCTCTACCCTGCGATCAAGCTGCAGCACGGCCTTTTCTTCGAGCGACAGCAGGTCGCGCACCAAGGGGCGGGCCCGCCCCACCGAGACAGTGATCTCGATCGGCAGGTCGTGCAGCGGGTGGTCGGATGATGTCGGCTCAGCCATTGGCACTTGTCCTTTCTTCTGGAAGCAGGGCGACCAGGGCGTCCTGCAATTGACGGGTCAACGCGGGCAGGTCGAGCAGGGTTTCCGTCTCTGTGCAGGAGAATCGCGCTTGATCTTCCGAGACCTCTGGGTCTGCAACGACCCGGACCGTCGCCCGGGACAGCGCCGCCGCGACGGATTCGTGCTGTGAGGGACTGACCGAAAGGGTCAGCGGTGTCTCCGCGGCCTCGGCGATGGAGTTCTGGATCGTTTGTGCAAGACGCGGCACGAAAGTCTCGGAGACAAGGTCGGGCAGAATCCTCTGAAACAGCTGCTCGATCACCGGTGCGATCGCCTCAAGCAACTCCTCGCGGACCTCTGACCGAGTGACTTCGGTGTTCTGAAGATGCGTAACGAGCGCCTTGCTCAGGTGGCCATGCTGTAGCTCGGCGGCGTGCTGGCCGGCGCGGACGCCATCCTCGAACCCGGCAAGATACCGCTTTGACGGGCCCGTTTCAGCAGCGGACCCGGATTGGACGCCGAAGTCTTCGAACTGCGGTGCGCCGCTCATCGTCCAGCCTCGTCGCCGTTGGTATCATCCATCCAGGATTTCAAGACCTGGACAGCCTCCTGGCGGCGGTCCTGGATCAGGTCGCGTAGCCGGTCCACCGGGTCGGAGGCTGGATCGGGTGCAGGCTCAACCGGGTCTCCGTTCCCGGCTTCTGCCCGGTCGCGTGGTGCCGCAAGGGCGGGCAATCCGGTTGTCGGGGCCGCGCCGCTGTCGTCCAGCCATGCTTCACCCTGCGTGCCTCCGGTCCGCCGCCCCGCCAGTATCGGGCGGACAACAAAAAGCCCCAGGATCAGCGCGACGAGGGCCAGCACCCCGGTCTGGACGAGGCGCATCACGTCCAGCGGTGCCGGCGACGCGGCAGTGGTGCCAGTGGCCTGTCCCGGTTCGGCGGGCGGCTCGAAAGCCATGGAGCGGATCGTGATTTCGTCGCCGCGGTCAGCGTTGAACCCCACGGCCGCCGCCACGAGCTGGCGCAGATCCTCCAGCTCTTCCTCGGCGCGGGGTGCTTGCTGGACCTCGCCCGCGTCGGTTGCCGTATCGACCGCGTTGACCAGCACGGCAACGGTCAGACGGCGCACGGCTCCGGGGGCCCGAACCAGTTCGCGCTGCGTCTCGGAGACCTCGTAATTCGTGATCGCCCGGCTCTCGGATGCTTCGTTGCTCGAGGTGCCCCTGTCGCCCTCTGCATCACCATCAGGCAGGTTAGAGGCGACGGTGACATCCCCGCCGCGACTGTCGGCGGCGGTGTTCGTGCTTTCCTCGACCTCGGTCGAGATGGCGATCCGGCTCTCCGGGTCGATCCGTCGCTCGGTGATCGATTCGGTCTCGGTGACGGTTTCAAGGCTCACCTCGACCACGGCATTGCCTGGTCCTACGCGTGCTGCCAGAAGGCGTTCGACCCGGGCGCGGATCTCTCCGGCGCGGTCGTCCTGGGCGCCGGGTGCCGCCGGGTCCTGCCCGCCCTGAACCAGGCCTTTGGCGCCGTCGATCACCGCGACATCCTCGGGCAGCATCCCCGGAACGGATGAGGCGACCAGAAACCGCAGCGCGTCCGCCTGCCCCGCGTCGAGGCGGCCGAGGATCGTCGCGACCGTCACCGCGGCCGTCGGCTTCTGATCGCGGCGAAAGGGCTGCGCGGTGGGCGAGGAGATATGCACCCGGGCGGATTTGATATGCGGGCTGGCCAGCATCGTGCGCGCCAGTTCGCCCTCCTTTGCGCGCCAGTATGCGGCGTCGAACATCTGTGATGTCGTGCCGAAGCCGGAAAGATTGTCGAGGATCTCGTATCCCTGCGTGGTGTTGGCCGGCAACCCCTCTGTGGCGAGGGTCATGCGCAGCCTGTCGCGCTGGTCGGCGGGCACAAAGATCGAGGTGCCGCGCACCTCGTAGCGCGCGCCTCGTTGGTCGAGGGCCATGATGACCTCGCCCGAGGCGGTATTGTCGAGATTCGCGTAAAGCAGGGACATCTCGGCGCTGGTGCTGGCCCGGGCCAACGCAAGGACAGCCACGAAGACCGCAACGGTGGCCCCGATGACGATGACCCGGCGGCGCATATCGAGTTTCGACCAGAGGGACGAGGGTGAATCCAAGGAAGTTCTCCGATGTCAGCGGGCGTTCTGCCGCGGAGACCTGAATAGGTCGGTCAGCCTTAACAATCAGTTAGTCAGTCCGGGGCTATCTGAGGGACAGCGTCTGAAAAGGGAATCGCTGCATGACCGACGAAACCGCCGACCGATTGGCCGAAGAAAAGGCGCAGCCGAAGAAGGCGCCCCGGTGGCCGCTGATCCTGGGGGTCGTGCTTGCAATCGGGGGTGGTGGCGGCGGGTTCGCGGCGGTTCAGATGGGCCTGTTGGACGGCGTGCCGAGTATCGGCGGCGCCGAGCCGAAGGAAGAGACAGCCAAGGCAGAGCCGCTGGATCCCTTGGCGTTCGTGCCGCTGGACACCGTGATCATCAGCCTCGCGCCATCGGCGGCGGCGGCCCACCTGCGGTTCAACGCGCAACTGGAAGTGGCGCCGGACCAGGTCGAAGAGGTCGAAACGCTGCGTCCGCGCATCATGGACGTGCTTAACGGCTACCTGCGCGCCGTCGCGGTCGAGGAACTGCAGGATCCCGCCGCTCTGGCCCGGCTCCGGGCCCAGATGCTGCGGCGCGTACAGGTTGTCGTCGGCGAAGGTCGGGTGCGTGACCTTCTGATCATGGAATTCGTACTGGACTAGAAAGGCGCGAGAGATGGCGATGATCGCGGATATCCTGCTGGCGGCCGGGGCCCTGGCTGCAAGTTTCTATTGTTTGACGCTGTCACGGCGGCTGCGGCGCCTGTCAGACCTCGACAAGGGGTTGGGCGGGGCAATTGCCGTGCTGTCGGTTCAAGTCGACGACCTTGTTACGGCACTGAAGCAGACCGAGGCCGCCTCGGAGCGGGCCACGGATGACCTGGTCCGTCAAACCGAACGTGCCGAGACGGCGGCGCAGCAGCTGCAATTGCTGATCGCCTCGTTGCACGACCTGCCCCGGCCCGTGCGGGACGAGACCCCGATCTCGCCCTTCTTCAGCCAATCCGAACACAAGACCAAGGAGCGGACATGACCCCTCGTGCCCCATCGGCTCTGGGCATCCTTGTCGGTATGCTTTTCTTCTCGGCGGCGTTGCGGCTGACCATCGGTGCCGGTCCGGCGTTGGCCGAGGCCGAGGAGATGCTGGCCGGAAGCCCGGAGGCCCCCCGCGAGGCACCCGCCGATTGCAATGATGCAGTTTCGGAGGAACTGCTGGCGGCGCTTCAGGCCCGCGAGGAGCGTTTGAGCACGCGCGAGTCCCAGGTTGCGGATCGGATGCAGGCGTTGCGCGTGGCCGAGCGGGAAGTGCGGGAACACCTGGAACAGTTGCGTGCTGCCGAAGAAAGCCTCGAGGCAACGATCGCGACGGCCGAGACAGCCAATGATGGCGACATAACAAACCTGGTCAGTGTCTACGAAAGCATGAAGCCGGCCGAGGCCGCCGCGCTCTTCGAGGAGATGACCCCGGAATTCGCCGCTGGTTTCATGGCACGGATGCGCCCCGATACGGCGGCCGCCGTCATGGCCGGGCTGGAGCCTGCAACGGCCTATTCCATCAGCGTCGTCATCGCTGGCCGCAACGCCCGGGTTCCAACGGAATAGGCCCACGTCACTGGTGGATCAGCAAAGAATTAACGATCCACGTGGCAGAACTCGTTCGTCATGAAGTGATCGTGGAAGGCCGAAGTTCATGTTCAGTATCGTGGGAATCATCATCATCTTCGTCATGGTGTTCGGGGGCTACATGCTTGCAGGTGGCAAGATCGGCATGATCCTCAAGGCCCTGCCGTTCGAGATGATGATGATCGGAGGTGCGGCCATAGGGTCTTTCGCATTGTCCAATGACGGCTCGATCGCCAAGCATACGCTCAAGGACCTTGGAAAGGTCTTCAAGGGCCCTCAATGGAAGAACGAGGACTACCGCGACCTGCTGTGCCTGCTGTTCGAACTGATCCGCCTGGCCCGGGCCAACCCCGTGGGGTTGGAGGAACATATCGAGGCCCCGGGGGAGAGCAGCATTTTCGCCCGCTACCCCCGAATCCAGGCCGATGACGAGGCTGTTGCCCTGATCTGTGACACGCTGCGCACCGCTTCGATGAACTACGATGACCCGCATCAGGTCGAGGAGGTGCTTGAAAAGCGGATCGAGGCCTCGTTGCATCACAAGCTGCACACGGCTCATGCCCTGCAGACGGTGGCCGACGCACTCCCCGCGCTCGGGATCGTCGCCGCCGTTCTCGGCGTGATCAAGACAATGGCCTCTATCGACCAGCCACCCGAGATTCTGGGCAAGATGATCGGGGGTGCCCTTGTGGGGACCTTTCTGGGCGTCTTTCTCGCCTACGGTTTCATGGGGCCATTCGCCAACAAGGTGAAATCCGTGATCGAGGAGGATGCGCACTTCTACCAGTTGATCCGCGAGGTGCTGGTCGCGAATCTGCATCGTCATGCGCCGAACATCTGTATCGAGGTGGGCCGACAGAACACACCCGGGCATCATAGACCCAGTTTCTTGGACCTGGAGGCGGCGCTGAAGGCCACAAAGGAAGCCGCATGAGGGTTCTGTGGCTTTGCCTGGCACTCCTGCTTGGCGCTGTGTCCGCCGTGGCGCAAAACGTCGCGATTCGCTCGGGTGAGCACGAGAGTTTCTCGCGCCTTGTCCTGAACATTGGCGATGGCACCCAGTGGCAGCTGGAGACACACAGCGCGGGCGCCCGCCTGCGCCTGTCAGACCCTGAGGCGGCGTTCGACACGTCCGGCATATTCGACAGGCTTCCCCGCCAGCGCCTCGATGCCGTCACGGATGAAGGTGGTGGTGTCCTGTCGCTTCGGCTCGCCTGTGATCCCTGCCACGTCGACCCCTTCCTTTGGCGGCCCGGGCGGCTGGTGCTCGATATTGTCGAGGGCCCTGACCCTGCGGGGCTCGGCCCGCCCAAGCTCACGACCAGTCCGATCCGTTTGCCGCTGGCTCGGGACTGGACCGGACGTGAAAGGGCTTTCCTTTTGCCCGGGGCCTTCTCTTTCGGGCCGGACGCGCCCGCTGCCGATCCGCGGGTGGCTACCATGGCGGCAGAGGTCGCCCGCGCCGTTTCAGCCGGTTATCTGAGGCCGTCCGTCGAGAGCGCCACCGCCTCGAAGGACGAGATGAGACCCCCGCCCCAAGATCCGCCCGAGACATCCAGCGGGGCGCAATCGGCTGCGCCTCTCCCCCCTGTGCCGGGTGCGGCGCGACCGGGCCTGAGCGTGGGCAACGCGCTCGACCGCGAACTCGTGGCCCTCAATGCCGCTCTGGCCGATGCCGTCGATCCGACATGTCTCGCCCCCGAGGTTTTCGATGTGGCCGGCTGGGCCGATGATACGGGTTTCTCTCAGCAGATCGCGACCCTGCGCAACGGCCTCGTGACCGAATTCGACCGCCCGTCCCAGCAGGCGATACTGAGGCTCGCGCGGGGCTATGTTCATTTTGGCCTCGGGCGTGAAGCGCTGGCAACGCTTGAGCGCGGTCGCGCCGCTGACCCGGCGCGCGCGGCGCTGTCCGAGATGGCGCGTCTGGTGGACGGTCTGCAAGGCACCTATCCCGTGCTGTCCGCTCAGGCCGACTGTGACAACAATGCGGCCCCCTGGCGCCTGCTGTCGGGCACCGCCCCGTTGCAGGCGCTGGACCGCAACAACGTGATCCGTACCTTCCGGCTGTTTCCCCAGCCGCTACAGGCGCAACTGGCAACGCGCATGGCTGGGGCCTTTCTCGAGGCTGAGGATGTCGATGGCGCCGCGCTGGTTTTCGAATCCATTCATGGTCATGACGCGGCCCGAACCCCGGCGGCTGTGCGGATGCGGGCGTCATTACTGGAGGCCGGAGGAGATATCGGAGCCGCCCTCGGTGTGCTGGACGGTGCCGCAGGCCGGACAGAGCCCGCCTCCCTGATCCGGCTTCTGGACCTGACGCTCGAGACTGGGGCCCTGCCGCAAGAGGGGGACATGACCCTGGGTGCCGCGTTACTGCGCGAAAATGCCGGGACAGAGACGGAATTGAGCCTTGCGTCGATCATGTTGCGCGCTCATGTCGCCCGTGCAGAGTGGGATGAGGCGCTGGGGCTGCTCGCCCGCCATGATGGCCGCTGGCCCAGGTCCGAGCGCCGGACGCTTTCCGATACACTCTTCAACGGGGTGGCCGACTCCGCTGCGGCGCCCTCGTTTCTTGAAATGGTCTTTGGGGACGTGCCGCAAGACCTGGATTCAGGGACCGTGAACAGGCTGGCCGCGCGTCTGGTGAATCTGGGGTTCCCGGAACGGGCACTCGAATTGATGGCCCGGCGTGCCTCTGCCAGCGCCATGGGCGAACGGCGTTACCTGCGTGCCCAGGCCGCTCTTCAACTGGGCCGGAACGAGGATGTCTTGCAGCACCTGGGCGGGATGACGGATGCCCGTGCCGCACGCTTGCGTGCTCAGGCCCTCTTTGCCATGGGTGACGACCGGGCTGCCCTCGGCGCCCTGCCAGACACCCCTGACGCCGAGACCGATTTCCGGGCGGGCGCTTGGGACCGACTGGCGACGTCCGAAGACCCGCTGTTGCGGCGTGTCGGCGAACAGGCCCTGATCCGGCCTGACATGACTAGGATGGAGGATTTGGCCGCGCGCCGCTCTGCACTTGAGCGCGCCCGGGAAACACGGCGAACGGTCAACGAACTGCTCGCGCGGTTCCCTGCGGCAACCCAGGACCAATCGACACGGTAAGTCCGGCGCGGCAAGACGCGACGGCTTACGAGTTGGTAACCGTCCCGGTCTAGCCTCGGCATGACAGCAGGCAGCAGAAAGCGCTTAGATGAGAATCCAACGACTGATCCCTCGACCCCCGTTCGCAGGGGGCTGCCACCCGGCCCTGCCTGCTCCTACCTGCAGGCCGA
Source organism: Salibaculum sp. (assembly GCF_035270045.1). Lineage (NCBI taxonomy): Bacteria > Pseudomonadati > Pseudomonadota > Alphaproteobacteria > Rhodobacterales > Roseobacteraceae > Salibaculum > Salibaculum sp. The sequence continues at coordinate 83,662 of NZ_DATFIP010000002.1, read as the reverse complement.
TTGGGACGCACAATCGGCGCGTCCGCGGGCTCGATGCCCTCCTTGGGGTCTGATCGTGCCGGCGATCACGCTGTCCGATATCTTCAGGCCGACGATCCTGCTCGCGCTGGCGCTAATGGCGGTGATCGTCATGATGATTCTGCCCATGCCCGCCTGGGTGCTGGACATCGGCCTAGCAGCTTCATTCGCGCTGGCCATCCTGATCTTCACGGTCACTCTGTTCATCGAGCGTCCGTTGGATTTCTCGGCCTTTCCGACGGTCCTTCTGGCATCGCTCATGCTGCGACTTTCGCTCAACGTTTCGTCTACGAAGCTGATCATCGGCAACGGGCATGCCGGGACGAATGCCGCCGGCGACGTTATCGAGGGGTTTGCGGATTTCGTCATGGGCGGCAGCGTGTTCCTGGGGCTGGTCGTCTTCGGGGTGCTGCTGATCGTCAACTTCGTGGTGATCAACAAGGGTGCCACCCGTATGGCCGAGGTTGGCGCCCGCTTTGCGCTGGACGGGATGCCCGGCAAGCAACTGGCCATCGACAGCGACATGAGTGCCGGGGCCATCGACCATGAGCAGGCCCGGCAGCGGCGCGAGACGGAACAGGCTGAAACGACCTTTTTCGGCTCGCTGGACGGTGCCTCCAAGTTCGTCAAGGGTGATGCCATCGCCGGGTTGCTGATCACCTTTCTCAACCTTGTCATGGGCCTGATCATGGGCACGGTGATTCACGGGATGCCGCTGGGAACCGCATTCGAGACCTACGCCATCCTGACCGTGGGTGACGGGCTGGTCTCGCAGATCCCGGCGGTGATCATCTCGATCGCCTCGGCGCTGCTGCTGGCGCGCGGTGGGGCCAGCGGCGCGGTGGACATGGCACTGGTGGGCCAGTTGGGCCGCTATCCCCCTGCATTGGTCACCGTTGCGATCCTCATGGGTCTCTTTGCGCTGGTGCCGGGTCTGCCCTTTCTACCCTTCATCCTGGGTGGGTTGGTGCTCGGTGGCGCGGCATGGCTCGCGCACACGGCCGCAAAACGGGCCGAGGCCCCGCCTGAAAAAGGCCCGGAAACGGCACAGGACGGCGTGAATGCCCCCAGCTTGGGCGACCTTCTGGACCTCGACGACATCCATGTCGAATTCGCGCCCGACCTTGTCGACATGGTGCTGGACCCGGGCATCGGGCTGGACGTGCGCATCTCCAACATGCGCAGCCATGTTGCCACGGAATACGGGTTGCTATTGCCCGAGATCCGCTTAACGGACAATGCCGCACTTCCCGACGGAAGCTACCGCATTCTTGTTCAGGGCGTCGAACAGGTTCGGGACACCCTCCGCAGCGACCAGGTGCTGGCCCTTCTGTCCGGCACGGGTGACCCGGACGTGTCTGGCGAGGATGTCAAGGAACCCGTCTACGGCGCCCCGGCCCGCTGGATCGACCCCGGGGACCAGGACCAGGCGGCCCTGATCGGCTTGACGACCGTGCAGCCAACAGAGGTGCTGGCCACCCACCTGCTCGAGACCATAAAGAAGAATTTCCCCCGATTGCTGACTCTGCGCGCGTTGCGCCGGCTGCTCGACGAGATGGTCAACCTGAGCGACCCTGCACGGGCCGAAAGCAACCGAAAGATGCTGGACGAACTGATGCCCGACAAGGTGCCCATGGACATCCTGCTGTCCGTACTTCGCCTGTTGCTGGAAGAACGTGTCTCGATCCGCAACCTTGCGACCATCATCGAGGCGGTCGGCGAAGGCCGACAGCTCTATCCCGGTACCGAGGGTATTTCCGAACACGTGCGACAGCGCCTCGGCTTTCAATTGGTGTCGGATCTGCGCCGCCCGGACGGGACCATACCGCTGGTCCAGCTTGCCCCCGAATGGGAAGACACCTTCGCCACCTACCAGATTCCTTCTGACAAGGGGGGCGGGGACATCGCCCTGCCGCCGGATGAATTCAACCGGCTGGCCACCTCGATCTCGGAAAAGGTCGCCGCGGCTGGCCAGGCCGGAACCTACCCGGCCATTGTCACCTCGATGAAACGCCGTCGGTTTTTGCGCACGGTCCTGATGGCCAAGGGTGTTTCGAACCCTGTCCTGTCATTCGAGGAGATCGGGATCGACGCCAAACCGGCCCTGGTTGGCCTGGTGCCAGCGTGATCGGCCTGCCGCCGGAGCTTCTTGGCCTCGGGCGCGAAACGCTGGTGGCCGCCTTCGCCGTCTTCCTGCGTGTGGCGGGGATGATGGCGCTGCTTCCAGTCTTCGGTGAACGGTCCGTCCCCGTGCGGGTCAAGCTGGGGCTGGCGCTGGCCTTTACCCTTATCATCCTGCCCGCGGTCCCGCGCCCGGACGAGATTACCGTCGGCATCCTTCTGGCCGAGACTGTCACCGGCTTGTTTTTCGGGCTTATGCTGCGGCTTTTCATCTTTGCGCTTCAGATCGCTGGCACCATCGCGGCGCAGTCCACATCGCTGTCACAGATATTCGGCGGCAGCGCCGGGGTCGATCCACAGCCGGCCATGGCGCATGTGCTGGTGGTGGCCGGCCTGGCCTTGGCGGCCACGATGGGCCTCCACGTGGCCATCGCCGAATACATGATCCACAGCTACGCCCTTGTGCCACCCGGGCGGATGATCCCGTCCGAGATGCTGACCATCGCGGGGGTGGGCAAGGTGGCGCGCAGCTTCGCACTGGGCTTCACCCTGGCCGCGCCCTTCGTCATCGCTTCCATGCTCTACAATGTCACGCTCGGCGTCATCAACCGTGCCATGCCGCAGCTCATGGTGGCCTTTGTCGGCGCCCCGGCGATCACCGCCGGGGGGCTGGTGCTGCTGTTTCTTTCCGCACCCATCCTGCTGTCGGTCTGGGCGGATGCACTGCGAAGCTTTCTGGACGCTCCGCTAGCAGGTGCTCCATGAGCGAGGACGGTGAGGATGATGACAAGCAGTATGAGCCGACCGCGAAGAAGCTCGAGGATGCGCGCAAGAAGGGCGAAATCCCGCGCTCGAACGATCTCAACACCGCGGCCGCCTATGCCGGGTTGCTGGTGGCCGGACTGGCGCTGGGTGGCCCGGCGCTGGAGGCCACCGGACGGGCCCTCATGACCCTGCTGGACCGGTCGAGCGAACTATCTCACCTTGTCTTCGCGGGCACTGGCACGCCAATGACGGGCGGGTTGATCCTGTCGGTCGGGCGCGCGCTGGTACCGTTCTTCATGCTGCCCATCGCCGTGGTCATCCTGGTGATCCTGACCCAGCGCGGGTTCGTCTTTGCTCCCGGCAAGCTGGCACCCAAGGTCAACAAGGTCTCGCCCATTGCCCAGGCCAAGCAGAAATTCGGCCGGTCAGGCCTGTTCGAGTTTCTCAAGAGCTTCGTCAAGCTGACGATCTACTCGGTCGTTCTTTTTGTCTACCTGGCCGGGCAGATGCCACGCATCCTGATGACCATCCACCTTGATCCGGGGATTGTCACCGCAGAGTTATTGCGTCTCACCATGGGGCTTCTGGCGATCGTTCTGGTCATTGCGCTTGCTCTGGGCGGGATCGACTTCACCTGGCAGCGGGCTGAGCATCTGCGCAAACATCGCATGTCACGCAAGGAAATGACCGATGAACACAAGGAGTCCGAGGGCGATCCCGAGATGAAGCAGCAGCGGCGGCAGAAAGCCCATGAGGTGGCCAACAACCAGATGTTGCAGGATGTCCCCGAAGCCGACGTGATCATCGTTAACCCGACCCATTACGCCGTGGCCCTGAAATGGCCGCGCAGCGCTGGCAGCGCGCCTGTCTGCGTAGCCAAGGGCGTTGACCATCTGGCAGCGCGCATCCGCGAGGTCGCAACCGAGCACGGCGTGCCGGTGCATTCCGACCCGCCCACGGCCAGGGCGCTACATGCCACCGTCGAAATCGATCAGGAAATCCGTCCCGATCACTACCAAGCGGTCGCGGTGGCTATCCGGTTCGCAGAACGCGTCAGAAAGGCGGCCCGGAAATGAGCCTGACCCCGGCACGGCTGGCGGGCCTGAAAGAGGTTCTGGAAGCTGCGTTTCAGGCGGAACAGGCTCGATTGGCCGAGGTCTCGGGTCGGATCGAAGCGGTTCGGGCCCAGTTGGACGCCCTGCACAGGCCGCCTGTCCCCGAGGCGGGGCAAGAGGTGTCGGCGACTGCCATGGCCGGGGCGAACATGCGCTGGCGCACCTGGGTCGAACAGCGTCGCCGCAGGCTCAACGAGGAGCTTGCAAGGTTGCTGCAAGAGAAAGAGGCGCGTCGCGCCGATCTCGCCGCGGCCTTTGGCAAGCTCCAGGCGGCCGAAGCGATGCAAGTAAAACTTCAGGCACAGGCTCGGCAGAAGGCGCGCTGATTTTAGAGCACGCCGCGACTCGCGGAGAACAGGCCCTAACCTGCCACGTCCTGTCGGACGATGTCGATGATCAGGACATCCGTTATGCCGCCGCCCACGTGGCGAATCGCGGTTTGACGCAGGGCGTCACGCAGCAGCTTCATGTTCGATGATGCGGTGAAGGCCCCGTTGAAGCCGCCCATGTTGGCGTGGTCGAAGAGCACTTGCAGAAAGAGATCGCGCAGCCGGGGTTCGTGGGCGAAGACGTTTTCCTTGGCCCCGGTTTCGACCTCGACCGAGAGTGACAGCACCACGAGAGAGCTGACCTTGCCCTCCTGCACCACGGGCACGACGAACTGGTTGTTGAGCCTGGCATATTCGCGGCCGTCTGTGATCGGCGCGCCGTCCTCGTCAGGCGCCTGTGCGGCGTCGCGCTTGTTCGCGGAACGGGTGACGCCGCAGGGGTCTTCGGCCACCACCTCTTCCTTGGCCGGGGGCGGGGCGAGGAAGAGCCCGGCCCCGACACCCCCGCCGAGGCCCATGACAAGAAGAAGAAGTGGCAGAAGAATCCTGGCCATGATGGTCCCTCAGAATGGTAGCACGATGTCCGCGGCCTGCTGGCCGTAGCGCGGTTGCTGCATGTCGCTGATCTGCCCTCTGCCGCCATAGGAGATGCGCGCCGAGGCAATCTTGTCGTAGGTGATCTCGTTCTGGCGAGTGATGTCCTCGGGGCGGACGAAGCCCGAGACCAGAAGCTCGCGCAGCTCGAAATTGACACGCACCTCCTGCAGGCCCTCGATGGCCAACACGCCATTCGGCATCACACGCGTGACCGTGGCGGCGACCTTCAGCTCGAGTTGCTCGTTGCGCTGGACAGAGCCGTCGCCATTGAAACTGGAGGACGAGTTGGTCTGCACGCCGGGATCGAGGTTCGCGCCTTCTGGCAGACCTTCCTGCGCTTGTTGGGGGAGGCCGAAGAGCGCCGAGATGCCCATTTGTTCAGAGCCGGAGCGCGACCGGCCGGTGGAGTTCGAGATCGTTGCGCTGTCGTCGATCTCGATTACTACCGTCAGGATGTCGCCGCGCTGCATCGCGCGCCGGTCCCCCAGCAGCGAGCCGCGCGCTCCGGTCCAGAGCGAGGGCTTGTCGGTCTGCGGGGCCTGCCGCTGCAGATCTTCGCCCAGGCCGTAGGTCATCATCGCCGTGGCCTCGTCCGAGGCCGCAGCCGGAGACAGGTTCGGTGCGCGGCCGATCTCGGCCATGCGTCCACAGCCCATCATGCACAGCAGGGCAAGGCTGGCGGCAATCAGTCTAGTCGGTGGCATGGGCGACCCCCTCCTCGTTGATTCGGGCGCGAACGGAATGCCGCGACATGACGTTCATCACGCGGATGACGTCGCCCGGCCCGGCCCTGTCCAATGCGCGTCCCTCGGTGCGGATGACCAGCCCATTGCGGGCATAGACCAGCGTGACGATCTGGTTGCGCTCGACCACGGCTGGTGGACCGATATCCGCGCTTCGGATCGGACGCCCCGCGTAAAGAGCGACGCGTGCCTCCTGGCCGATGATCTGCCCCGGGTCGGTGACGGCGCCCGGCGTTGCCACCTGGCGAAGAAGCAGGTCGTCTGGGTCGATCAGGGTCTTGGCCGGGATCGTGCGCGCGGCCACGACGGTCCGCTCCGCGTCCTGGGCGGCAAGCGGCGCGGACAACAGGCACAGCAGGATCATGAGGCGTGTCATCGCATCTGCACCATGGCGCTCATCATCTGGTCAGCGGCGGTGATGACCTTGGAATTGAGTTCATAGCCGCGCTGGGCCGCGATCAGATTGGTGACCTGTTTGACCGGATCGACCGAACTCTCCTCGAGATAACCCTGGCGGATCACGCCAAGCCCGTCCTGTCCGGGGGCCGAGACGGCGGCCGGTCCCGATGCGGGCGTTTCGAGAAAGAGGTTCGATCCGATCGCCTCGAGCCCGCGGGGATTGACGAAGCCCGACAGGCTGATCTGGCCCAGCAGCTGAGGCTGAACCTGGTCGGCGAAATAGGCATAGACCTCGCCCTCGGGGTTGATCGAGATCGACCGGGCATCGCGCGGAATGGTAATATCGGGCACCACCGGGTAGCCGTCCGAGGTGACGACCTGGCCGTCGCCGGTCAGCTTGAGCCCACCGTCGCGGGTATAAGCAGGGCGGCCGTCGGACGTCGTGACCTCGATATAGCCCTGGCCCTCGATCGCGATGTCCAGGTCGCCACCGGTCGCGGCCAGCGATCCTTGCGAGAGCATGACCGAGACCGCCGCGGGCCGCACGCCAAGGCCCAGTTGCACGCCGGTCGGTAGCACGCTGCCGTCGCTGGCATTGATCGTACCGGGCCGCTGGACCTGCTGGTAGTGCAGGTCGGCGAATTCGGCCCGCCGTGCGTTGTAGCCGGTGGTGTTCATGTTGGCGAGGTTGTTCGAGATCACCTCGACCCGTGTCTGCTGGGCGGTCATGCCCGCAGCGGCGATTTGAAGGGCACGCATTCTGCTGCCTCCTTGGGTTGGCTAGATCACTTTCCCAGGGCGCGGATCGCGCCCCGGATGCGTTCGTCTTCCTTGTCCATGAAGCTCTGGCCCAGTTCGTAGGCCCGCTGCACTTCTATCATGCGGCTGACGGAGAGGATCGGGTCCACGTTGGACTGTTCAAGGAAGCCCTGGACCATCTTCGCCCCGGGTGCGGGTTCATAACCGCCGCGGGCCTCGAAGCGCACCCCGTCCTCGCGGATCATGCCGTTGGGGTCGGCCGGGCGTACCAGTCCGATCTGGGCGACGGGCTGGCCGCCGGCACTGACCGTGCCGTCGGGGGCGATGCCCACGGGGCCGGCGTTGGTGGGAACGAAGACGGGTGCCCCGCCGGCGTCGAGCACCCGGTCGCCCTGTGGCGTGACAAGGTCGCCGTTCTCGTTGGGGGTGAAGGCCCCCGCGCGGGTCAGGCGTTCGCCCTGCGGCGTCTCGACCAGGAAGAAGCCATCTCCCTCGATTGCCAGATCCAGCGGTCCACCCGTCCGGGTCAGGCTGCCTTGGGTCTGCACCGTTTCGCGGACGGCCGCGCCGGCCATGGACAAGGAGGGCGTGTCCGGACCCAGCGCCGCAACATGCTCGGAAAAGATCATTCCCTCGGCCCGGAATCCCGTGGTCGCGCTGTTGGCGATGTTGTTGGCCACGATCCGCATCTCGCGCATCAGGCCGGATTGCCGGGTCAGTGTGGTGTAGGTTGCGTTTTCCATGGCTCAGCCTCCGGCAATGATCGGGATGAGCGTGGCCTGGAAGAAGGTCACGAGCGTTTCGGTCATGAAGTTCATCGTGACCCAGAATATGCCGACGATCGTCAGAAGCTTGGGCACGAAGGTGAGTGTCATTTCCTGTATCGAGGTCAGTGCCTGGAAGAGGCCCACGACAAGCCCCGCGGCCAGTGCAACCCCGAGGATCGGAATCGAGATCACGACAGAGACCCACAGCCCCTGGCGGAGCGTGTCATAGAGCAGGGCCTCACTCATCATCAGACAGGCATCCTGAGGATTTCCTGGTAGGCCTCGACCACCTTGTCGCGCACGGTGACGGCGGTCTGCACGGCCAATTCCGTCTGGGCCAGGGCTTGCACCAGGGCATGCGGGTCGGCGCCGCCGTTCATGGCCTGCATGGCTTGGGATTCACTGTGTTTCAGGGTCGAGGTGAACTCCGAGGCCATGTCGGCGAAGGTCGCCCCGGTGTCCTGGTCGGGTCCGGGGGCCGTGACTGGTTTGTTGGCCGCGTATTGCTGAGCGGCGAACTGGATCGGTGTGAATTCCACCTCGATGTCTCCTCTTGGTTGTTACTTGCGAAGGATTTCGGTCAGCGATGAGGACATCTGCCGCACCTGGTCGAATAGCTTGAGATTGGCCTCGTAGCTGCGCTGGGCTTCGCGCGCGTCCGCGATCTCGATCAGAAGGTTCACGTTCGAGCCCTCGTAGCTGCCGGTCTCGTCGGCCAGCGGGTGCGAGGGGTCGTGGACCCGTTCAAGATCTGCACGGTCGAGGCGGACCCGGCCGGTCTCTACCAACCCGGTGGCGCGGCCCGATTCGATCACCTCCTCGAAAGCGACGATCTTGCGGCGATAGCCGGGCGTGTCGGTATTGGCGATGTTCTCTGACACGTGGCGCAGGCGGCTGGCCTGGGCTTTCATTCCGCTCGCGGCGATCGACATGGCGTCGGAAAACTCGGTCATCGCTTACCTCCGCCCGATGGACAGGCGCAACACCTCCAGCGAATGCTGGTAAATGGTAAGAGCCCGGCTGTGTTCGCGCCCGATCTCGACGGCGCTCAGCATCTCTTGCTCGATCGAGACGGAATTGCCGTTCGGTGCCGGATCGGCATCGGTGAATTCGGGCCGCGCTGCGCTGCCGAAACCTTGGCCGGTCGACAGGTGGCCGGGGCGCGTCCGGTGAAGGCCTCCGGTGGGTGCGGAGTCGTAAACCTCGGAAAACGGGGCAATGCTGCGCGCCCGGTAGCCGGGTGTGTCGGCATTGGCGAGGTTAGCCGCGGTGACGGCCTGCCGTGCCCCGGCGTGTCGGGCCATGTCCATGGCCGTCTGGAGTACATCCAGTGAATTGAACATCGGGGCTTCTCCCTCGATTGGCTTCAACGAAGGCTTAAGCGTGATTCCCTAAGGATTGGTTTTCAGACGGAGGGTGAAGGCCGATGCAAAACTCTGAATTCGTGAACATGGCGTCCGCCATCGAGCGTGCGACTGATACCTATCCGGTGGGGCGCGTCATCGGTGTGAGCGGGTCGCAGGCGGTCTTGCGGGGCCTGTCCGGCCGGGCCGCGCTGGGCGACCGGCTCCGATTGGCTCGGGGCGGTCACACCGGCATGGTGACCCGCGCGGATGGTTCGGAAACCCACGTGATGCTGGACGGGCCGGCCGATGGCGTGTCGGTGGGCGACTGGGCAGTCTTGATGCCCGCACCGGCCTTTGCGCCGCACGATGGCTGGATCGGCCGGGTCGTCGATCCCGACGGTCAGCCGTTGGATGGGCGCAGGCTTAGCCAGGGCGCCGTGCCTGTCTCGCTTCTGGCCAAGGCGCCCCTCGCCGGCGAGCGACGCGCGCTGGGCCCCCGAATCGGGACAGGACTGGCACTCTTCGATACGATCCTGCCGCTCGCCCGTGGGCAGCGCGTCGGGCTGTTCGCCGGGTCCGGCGTGGGCAAGTCCACGCTGCTGGCCAACCTCGCCCAGGGGGTGGAGGCGGATGTGATCGTCATCGGTCTGGTGGGGGAGAGGGGCCGCGAACTGCGGGAATTCATCGAGAACGTGCTGGGTCCCGATGGCATGGCGCGTTGCGTTATCGTTGCCGCCACCTCGGATCGGCCGGCTCATACTCGTCGGCGCTGTGCGGCGGCGGCCACCGCGGTCGCCGAGCATTTTCGCGATGCCGGGCGGCATGTGCTTTTGCTGGTCGACAGTGTGACCCGTTTCGCCGAGGCGCATCGTGAAGTGTCCAGTGCCGCGGGCGAGGCGACCAACCTGCGAGGATATCCTGCCTCGACCGGCGCGTGGATCGCTGCGCTTTGCGAACGCGCGGGGCCAGGCACCGGCGCGGCTGGGGACATCACCGCTGTTTATTCCGTGCTCGTTGCCGGCTCTGACATGGAGGAACCGATCGCCGATATCCTCCGCGGTGTACTGGATGGTCATATCGTGCTGGACCGAGCCATCGCCGAACGTGGCCGTTTTCCGGCGGTCGATGTGGTGCGCTCCGTCTCGCGGTCACTTCCGGATGTCGCAACCCCGCACGAGAACGGCCTGATCGCCGCGGCGCGGCGGCACTTGGGTGTTTACGCGCGGTCGGAGTTGATGATTCAGTCAGGCCTTTATGTACCCGGAAGCGACAAGGTGGTGGACGAGGCCATCGCCTGCCACACGTCCCTTGACAGTTTCTGCACCGAAGCCGCTCCCCATGGGCCAAAGGCGGCATTCTGTGCCCTGCAACGCGCCCTCTCTCCCAAATCGGAGGGCAAGCGTGATGCAACCTCGGCCGGCGATCACCGTGTCAGGAGCTAGGACCGCGTGGCCACAGGGACTTGCTTGCGGGCCTAGGCCAGGGGCATCCGGGCCTGTTGCAGCAGGGTAAGCGCCACCGAGGCGCCGCCTTGGTTGAATGTGGACGGGGCCTCGTTGCGGACCATGAACAGCTGGATCAGCTTGTCCTGGCTGCCCTCTGAGAGGATCGTCTCGAGACTGTCCGTGCCAAGAATCGCCTCGCTGCGTGCCTTGAACTGGTCCAACTGCTGGTCGATGTCGATGCTGCCGAAACTGGCGGCAAAGCCAAACGCGGTCTCGAAGACCTTCCGTAGCGGCGGGTTACCCATGAGGGCAAACCATTGGGCATCGCCAGTCCGGTTGGCCGAGACCACGTCGCGCAGGGCCGGCTCCAGGTTCAGGGCCAAGCGCATGCTGTTGTCGCTCTCGCCCACCGCGCGCTCGAACTGGCGCGCTTCGTAGCGGTCGATGATCTCTTCGGCAAAACCGGGCGCCCGGGTGCGCGGCTGGCCGATCTCGCCGAAGCCGAAGGCATCGGCAAGTTTCGCGTATCGGCTGTCGGACAGGCGGTTGGCCAGGGCATCCTGGTCCCGTGTGCCGCCCTCGAGGATCTTGCGCACGAAGAAACGGTTGTTCAGATCGTCGTCAAGGCCGAAGGCGCCCAGGGCGACCTGAAGCAATTGGCGATCGCCGACCAGTTGTTCTGCGGTGGTGATGCTGCCGATCCGGTCGCGGAAACTCTCGGTCGCGGTCTGGATGGGGCGGTTTTCGGTAAAGGCCGCCCGCTGGGTGCCCAGCGTCCGTTCAAGGAATTTCCAGCCGGCATAACCAGAGATCGGGACAACCGGCTGGAAGCTCATGACAGGCCCTGGGCCGTGGCAAGCAGCCTGTCTTCCCGGGGCAAAAGGCTGCGCAGGCGTTTGAGTGCACGGTAGAAGTCTCCTTCCGACAGCGCCGCGGTCGCCTCGGTCAGTTGGGTGCGGCTGTCCGGGTCACACAGCGCATGGCTGAGCTGCTCTATCCCGCGCAGGAGCTGGTGGCGCGCCTCCTCGGCATCCACGTCCCCCGACAGGACCAGTTGGGCGATGTAGCAGACCCGGCGGACGGGCGTGGTGGCCTCTTCGGGGCGGATGGCATCGCGCAGGCGCAGGATGTTGGCATTGGGCGTGAGGATCGAAACGCGCGAGCGTCGCTCGCCGTTCTCGATCACCGCGCCATTGACCAACACCCTCTCGCGGGGTCCGAGCTTGAGGACCAGACCGCTCATTGCGCGGCTCCGGTCGCGTTCAGGCCACGCATGACGGCCCGGTTGATTTCGACCAGGGCCTCGGCATCCGCCCCTTCCTTGAGGACCTTGGAACTGTGGAGGAAGGTGAATTCGGCGAGATAGAGAATTTGTGCACGGAGCGTTGCGGGAAGACTGTTGTCGTCATCCGCGACATCAACCGCGAGCACCCCCCATAGCCGCCGGTTGTCATGCAGTGCCTCGGCCAGTTGCGCAAAGGCGCCGGGCCCCTTGTCGATCGCGGTCTGGATACGTGCGGTGATCTGTCCGAAGAGCTGGGCCTCGGCCGACCGGCCAGTGCGCAGCGTGGTTTGTGCCGGGTCATAGGCTTGGCGGGCCAATTCGATGGCGTTCATCTGGTGTCCTTTCGGGACGGGGTCGTTGCGACCAGGGCGGCATGGAAGGGGCGCGCGCATCGGGACACGCGCCCCTCAATGGCGTCAGCGGAACAGCGACAGGATCGACTGAGGTGCCTGGTTGGCGATGGACAGCGACTGTGTGCCGAGCTGCTGCTGCACCTGCAATGCCTGCAGACGGGCCGAGGTCTCTTCCATGTTGGCGTCCACCAGTGACCCGATGCCGGAATTGAGCGAATCCGTCAGCTTGCTCACGAATTCCGATTGGGTCGATATCCGGCCTTCGGCCGAACCGAATGACGCCGCCGCATCCACGGATTTCTGGATGAGGCCTTCGATCGCGTTCAGCGCGCCGGTGGCGCCGGCATCGCTGGTGACGTCCAGGTTCTGCAAGGCCCCCAGCCCGCCGCTGGCTGCGGAGGAGCCCGGAGTGCCGCCGGTCTGTGCGCGCAGACCGATTTCCAGGTTCCCGTTCGATGTTCCACTGTCGCCGTTGGTGATGGTGATCTGGTTATCGCTCACCGTCGCGGACAGGTTGAGGGACGATCCGGTCGCCGCCTCGAAGAACGAGCTGATCTGGTTCGTAAGGTTCTGCGCCACGTCGGCGGTGCCGTCTGTCGCGCTGGCCACGTATTCGAACGTCCGCGCGCCCGTTGCCGTGCCGCCGCCGGCCACGTTGACCGGGACATTGCCGAGGTCGATCTGGAAGCTGTCGCCCTCCGAGACCTGGCCGATAGTGATGACCTCGTTGGCGTTGTTGGCCACAGAGGCATTCGACGTTCCGCCGTCGATCGGCGCACTGTTGTCATGGATCGTGGTCGAGTTGGCGCTGTCGATCAGCGCCTCGGCGGCCGCTGCGTCAGCCAGGCCGGTGGTGCCGAAGTCTTGCGCCGTGGTGGGCGTGGTCACCGACAGGTTCTGGCGGCCGACCTCGATCTCGTTGCGGGATACATTGCCCGAGGAATCCCGATCAAGCGACGAAAGGACATTCACCGGATCGGTGCTGCTGCCGTTGAGGAGGTTCAGGCCGTTGAACTGCGCAGCATCAACGACCGACCCGATCTGCTTGGTCAGCTGGTCGATATCGGTCTGGATCTTGGAGCGGTCGACGTTCTCTTCCTGGGCGGCGACGATCTTGCCCTTTACCTGGGTCAGGAGGTCGGTGACGGTTTCGGCACCCTGGCGGGCGACGGCGACTGTCGATTCCCCGAGTGAAAGGCTTTCGGAGATGGCCTTGAAACCTTTCACGTCGGACTCCATCACCTTGGAGACCGACCAGATGGCGGCATTGTCCTTGGCGCTGGCCACCGATTTGCCGGTCGAGATCTCGGACTGGGTCTTGGCGAGGTCGCTGTTGATGCCCTTGAGTGTCTGAAGGGCCACCATTGCACTGTTGTTCGTCAGAATACTGGACATGTGTCTGGTCCTGTTATTGGAGGCGCGTTTTGCGCCGGGGTTTTCAGGGACCGGTCCCGGGTGGGGCCGGACGTGGCGCCATTCTGACGATTGCGGATGCCTGTGGTGGCAGCGCGCCATCCGATCGGATGCAAGGTAACCTTGTGCGGGCGGGGCCTAACGGTGGTTTAACGCGATCCGGGCATTTCCGGGGCAAATCATCACAGTTTTAGATTAATCCCGGCGGCCCTGGCGACCGGTCTCAAAAGCGCCGTTCGGTGTCCGGCCGGGCCGGCCCTATGCGGCTTTCCTGGCCGCTACGGTCGTAGGTCGTCATGCCCTGACGCAGTCGTAGCTGCTCGTTCAGGCGCGCCTGAACGTCGCGCACCCCTTCGCGCGCCGAGGTCAGAAGGCCGAGGTTGCGCTCCAGCAGGGCACGAATCTCTTCGAGTTGCGCCCGCGGCAGCGCCGCATCCTTGGACAGGTCATTGGCAAGGGTCTCTTTCAAGGGGGCAATATCGGTGAGCGCGGCAAGGTCACCGTGCCGCAGGGCCAGGCGCTCGGTTTCGAGAACCGCGTTCAGCCGCGTGAGTACGTCAGACATCATGGCGCTCCCTCATGGCTTCGAATAGGCTCTGAGCCAGCCCGATTCCGCCGACCTGAGCCATTTCGCGGGCCTGTTCCCGGCGCAGGAACGAGGCGAACTGTTCTTCGCCGATCCCACCGCCGAATCCCTCCGGCATCTCACCGACGCCGGCGGACTTCAGCATCTGCGCCAGAAAAGAGGTTTCGAGTTGCTCCGCTGCGGATTTCAGGCGTTCGGTCTCTTGCGGCGGGTGGGGCAGGCCGGGTGGCAGTGCTGAAATCATCATCCTGGCGGTCCTCGGATTGTTCGAAGTCGTCGGACTATTGCTCCGGGGCGGTAAAGATTGGGTAAGTATCCAGAGGGTATTCCGGTAGGGCAACAGCAGTCGGAGATCCTGATGATTCCCACGCAAGTCCCGTTGACGTCGCAAGGCGCGCCGGTTCCGGGCCCGGCCATCACGAAGACGCGGGCCGCGCAGGACGGCCCCGCCCGGGAGGGAAGCATCCTGCACGGCTTTGCCGAGGTGCTGTTTCGGCAGCCGTCGGGGCGCGATGGCAAGGAAGCTATCGCTCCACCGTCTGTCCCCGACCAGCTCCATGCGACCGGCGTTGCCGACACGGAGGGCCCGGTCGGGGAAGCCGTATTGACCGAGGAGATCCGGGCTGAAGTTAGCGCAACGCTCAAACCTATGGATGACCGTGCTGCCTTGGCGTCCGGAAACGCGACGAGCGTGCCTGTCAACCGGTCCGTTGAACAGGATCTCAACTCGGCTGCGCCCGCCGAGAAGGGTGCCACGGCCCCGGGCGGCGCCGGGGCGGTCTTTCGCACTGGTCCGGAGGGGTCGAAGCGGTCCGCGGTGGGGGTTGGCGCGATGCCCGGCCCCATCAACATGTCCCCAGGGGCAGGCGACACACCGGCCGTCCACCCAGCAGAGCCTGCTTCGGCTAAACCTGCTCGCCCGTCTGGCGCGGACCAAGCGCCCGTGACGGCGCACCAACCAATCCACCCCCGGACCGGCTCATTGATACGGGGCACGACAAAGGAGATGCCTGCGCAAAGTGCGCCCGCAGGCGCTGAACCGGCCGTGCCCGCCGAACAGCCCGCTTGGGCGGCGCAAGCGCCACCGGCGCGGTACGAGCCGCGCGGCGCGGCGTCTCGCGATCTGCCCCCGCCAACCGCAACGCTTCCGGGGCCGGTCGGAAGTGCTGCGCAGGCCAAGGCCCAGACCGCGGCGTCTGCCGCCACGCCGTCTGCGCCACCGTCTCTGCCGGTCCAGACCATTCCTTTTCCGACTGAAGACATGGTCCGCCCGCCTGTCGCGGACTGGGCCCTGCCCGGTAGCGATCTTGCCGCGGGATCGAATGGCGAGCGCCCCGCCGCGGGAACCCCTGCCGGATCCGGCATGCCGTCTTTCGTCCGCGCCACGCCGGCCCAGATCGCGCAGCAGATCGCGGTCAGCGTCTCTGCCTCCGAGGGAGGCCAGACCGATCTGCGGCTCAACCCCGAGGAACTGGGCCGGGTGCGCCTTTCGCTTTCGGGGGGCGAGGGGATTCTGACGGTCTCGATCACCGCGGAACGGCCCGAGACCGCGGACCTTCTACGCCGGCATATTGACAGCCTGGCCCGTGAATTCGCGGCAATGGGCTACGAGGATGTCGGGTTCCACTTCGAGGGCGAGACCTCGCGTGACCGCGACCAGGACCGCGGCGGCCCACAAGGACATGCGGCACCGGGCCAGGCCATGCCCGACGCGCACGAACCGCCCGCACAGGGCCCGGCGCTTCTCCTCGGGGGCGGCCTAGACCTCAAGCTATAGGACATGAATATGGAAATCGCGCAGACACAACCCGGGGTCGCCTTTGCCAGCGGCCAGAGCACCGAAATTTCCGAGGCGGTGATCAGCTCGGACTTTGAGACCTTTCTAAAGATGCTGACAGTGCAGATGGAAAACCAGGACCCTTTGAACCCCACCGATTCCGAGAAATTCGCGACACAACTGGCCACTTTTTCGGGGGTTGAGCAGCAGGTCCTGACAAACGATCTTCTGGAATCCCTGATCAGCCAGATGGGCGCTACAGGTATGGTGCAGATGGCGGCCTGGGTCGGTCGCGAGGCGCGCGCCGCGGTGCCCGGCCGGTTCGATGGCGACCCGGTTACAGTCGCACCAAACCCGGCCACGGCCGCCGACCGTGCCGAACTGGTCGTGACCGACGCGCATGGCACCGAGGTGCAGCGCCTAGAAATCCCACTGTCTGCCGACATCTACGAATGGCAGGGGCTGGCGGCCGATGGCACCGCGCTGCCGCACGGACAGTACGGGTTCAAAGTCGTCAGCTATTCCGGCGACGACGTCCTCGTTGACGAGCCGGCGGAGATCTATGCTCGTGTGACCGAAGTCCGTGCCGAGAATGGCGAGACGATCCTGATGCTTGAGGGTGGGGCCAGTGTGCTGGCCACGCAGGTCAAGGCCCTGCGCGAGGCGATCCTATAGCAGCATGAACAGGGCCACGGCCCCTGCGCCGATGGCGCCGCCAGCCGCAGCCCAGCCCAGCGCATGCCAGCGTGCGGGCGGTGGGGGTTTTGCCTCTTCCCGCGACAGGCGGATCAGGGCCTCTTCGGCAAGGGCGGGCAGCCGCGGGCCGAAGCGTGCCAGCACCCGCGCGGTCTTCGCCAGGTCCCCGGCCACCGCACGCGGGCCGATGCTTTCGGCGATATAGCGCTCCACGACAGGCTTGGCCGCGTCCCAGATGTTCATTCGGTCATCCAGCGTGCGCGCCACGCCCTCGACCACCACCATGGTCCGCTGGAGCAGGATGAGTTCAGTCCTGGTTTCCATGCCGAAACGTTCGGTCACCTCGAAGAGATAGGCCAGCAGCTTGCCCATGGAAATCCGGCTGGCGTCCATGCCGAAGATCGGCTCGCCCACGGCCCGCAGGGCACGTGCGAATTCATCCACGTCGCGATCGGCGGGCACGTAGCCGGCCTCGAAATGAACCTCTGCCACCCGCTGGTAGTCGCGCTTGATGAAACCGTACAGGATCTCGGCATAGACTCGGCGGGTGTATTCGTCGATATGGCCCATGATCCCGAAGTCGTAGGCGATGATATCGCCATTGGGCGCGACCTTGAGGTTGCCGTGGTGCATGTCGGCGTGGAAGTAGCCGTCACGAAGGGCATGGCTCAGGAAAAGCTGGATCACGCGTTGGCTCAGCCCAGTCATGTCGTGACCGGCTTCCCGCAGTGCCTCGACGTCGCCCGCGTTGATCCCGTCGGCCCATGTCATTGTCATGACCCGGCGGGAGGAATGATTCCACATCACCTGCGGCAGGCGGAACCCTTCGTCATTCTTGGTATTGTCGGCGAATTCCGAGGCCGAGGCGCTTTCCAGCCGCAGGTCCAGCTCGCCCAGGACTGTCTGCTCGAAATGCGTTATCACTTCAACCGGGCGCAACCGGCGCGATCCGGGCAGGAACTTGGCCACGAGGCCCGCGGCGAAATAGAATGTGTCGATGTCCCGGCGAAAGGCCCTCTCGATACCGGGGCGCAGCACCTTCACGGCCACGTCGCGGTCGCCATCGACCAGCCGCGCCCTGTGGACCTGCGCGATCGAGGCCGCGGCGACCGGCTCCGAGAATTCGGAAAAGACGTCTTCGGAGGGACAGCTCAGTTCTTGCGCGACAGTGGCCTTGGCCATCTCAATAGGGAAAGGCGGCAACTTGTCCTGCAGCAACCGCAGCTGGAGCGCCAGGTCGTCGCCCACGACGTCGGGCCGCGTCGACAGAATCTGACCGAACTTGATGTAGGCGGGCCCCATGGCGGTCAGCGCCCGCGCAACCGGTGGCAGGCTCTCGTCGCCGCGATAGCCCAGCCACCTGAAGGGCCAGGCGAAGGTCCGTAGTGCGATCCGCGCGGTCCGCGGTGCGTCGACGGCCTCCATGATGTCCGCCATTGCCTCGTTGCGCTCCAGCGTTGCGCCGGTCCGGACCAGGCGAAAGATGTTGTGTGGTCCGCGCATTCAGAGCTTCCAGCCTGAATGCAGGCAGGCGATGCCCAGGGACAGGTTGCGGTATTTCGCGGTCTCGAACCCGGCCTGTCGGACCATGGACAGAAAGGCCTCCTGGTCGGGGAAGCGACGGATCGATTCCACGAGGTATTGATAGCTGTCCCGGTCGCCGGTGATGACCCGGCCCATCACAGGGATCGCGTTGAACGAATAGAAATCGTAAAGCCGCTGCATCATGTCGTTGGGTAACTGGCTGAATTCCAGCACCATGAGCCGCCCACCCGGGCGCAGTACGCGGTAGGCCTCGGCCAGGGCCTCTTGCGGGCGGGTCACGTTCCGAATGCCGAAGCTGATGGTGTAGACGTCGAAACTGTTGTTTGCGAAGGGCAGGGCCATTGCGTCGCCAACGATCCAGTCCAGGTTGTCGGCCATGTCCGCTGCCTCGGCCCGTTTGCGGCCTTCATCCAGCATGGGCGCGGTCAGGTCCAACACCGTTGCATGCCCCGACCCGGCCCTGCTCAGGAAACGGAAGGCGATATCGCCGGTTCCGCCCGCAACATCGAGCAAACGCTGACCGGGGCGTGGGGCCAGCCAGTCCATCATCGCGTCTTTCCAAAGGCGGTGGATGCCCAGCGACATCGCGTCGTTCATGACGTCATACTTGCTGGCAACGCTCGAAAACACGCCGCGCACGCGCCCGGCCTTGTCGTGTTCGGGGATGGTTTCGAAGCCGAAATGTGTGGTGCGGTCGGTCTCGGTCATATGCTGTGCCTGGGCCTTGGTCCGTCTATCTGCACCTACAGCTAAGTCCGGTGGGACACAAACCCACTTTCTGACGCAGGATTTCTGGCAATGCGCGGCCCGGCCCGGTTTGCGCTTGCCGGGCGCTGCGGGGTGCTTACCTTTGCGCCATCCGATCCAGTGGTAAGAAGCAATGCCAGAACTGCCCGAAGTCGAAACCGTACGCCGCGGACTGGTCTCCGCAATGGAGGGGGCGGTGATCGCACGCACTGCGGTGAACCGCCCTGACCTGCGCTGGCCTTTCCCCACGGCCATGGCGGCACGTCTGACCGGGGCGCGGGTGACGGCGCTGCGGCGCCGGTCGAAATACATCCTCGCCGATCTGGACCGGGGCGAGACCTTGCTGATCCATCTCGGCATGTCGGGTCGGATGACTGTGTCCGGCGACCCGCTGGGGGTCTTCCATCATGACCACGCCGCACCCATGAAACACGACCACGTTGTGCTGGACATGGACAACGGTGCCCGGATCGCTTTCAACGATGCGCGCCGTTTCGGGGCGATGGACCTGTTCGCGACGGGAGGAAAGCACTGGCTGCTGGACGAGCTGGGGCCCGAACCGCTGGGCAACGCCTTCAACGAACCTTATCTGATCGCGGCTCTGCACGGGCGCAATACGCCGATCAAGGCGGCGCTGCTGGACCAGCGCATCGTGGCGGGGCTGGGCAATATCTATGTCTGCGAGGTCTTGCACCGGGCGGGAATCAATCCGCGCCGGAAAGCGGGGCGCATCAGTCCCGCACGTGTCGCGACCTTGGTGCCGATCATTCGCGAGGTATTGTCCGAGGCGATCACGGCGGGCGGGTCGACACTGCGTGATCATCGTCAGTCCAATGGCGAGCTGGGGTATTTCCAGCATGTTTTCAATGCCTACGACCGAGAGGGCGCCCCCTGCGCGACGAGGGGTTGCCCCGGCCATATCCGCCGTATCGTGCAATCGGGCCGCTCGACATTCTACTGCCCGCGCTGCCAAAGATAGGTTGATCCCTGTCCCGCCTCTGGTAACCCTTCCAATCCATGCAATGCGCGGGAGGGCGGAGATGGCCTATGAAACGATCAACGTCGAGATCAAGGATCACGTCGCGCTGATCACCTTGAACCGGCCCGAGGCGCTGAACGCGCTCAACAGCAAGCTGCTTGGTGAGCTGACGTCCGCCCTGGAAGAGGCGGACGCCAGTGACAAGGTGCGTTGCATGGTCGTCACCGGATCGGAAAAGGCATTTGCCGCCGGTGCGGACGTGACCGAGATGGCCGACAAGGGCTTCGTCGAGATGTACAAGCGCAACTTTTTCGGCACCGAAAGCGACCGGTTCCTGCGGGTGCGCAAGCCGATCATCGCGGCCGTGTCGGGCTACGCGCTGGGCGGGGGCTGCGAACTGGCCATGATGTGCGATTTCATCATCGCCTCGGACACCGCGAAGTTTGGCCAGCCCGAGATCAACCTCGGAGTCATCGCCGGACTTGGTGGCACCCAGCGGCTGACCCGCTTTGCGGGCAAGTCGAAATCCATGGATATGCACCTGACCGGCCGTTTCATGGACGCCGAGGAGGCCGAGAGCTGCGGCCTGGTTTCACGTGTCGTGCCCGCCAAAAGGCTCAAGGACGAGGCTCTGTCGGCTGCCGGCAAGATCGCCGAGAAATCCCTGTTGGCCACCATGTCGGTGAAGGACGGCGTCAATCGGGCCTACGAGACGACCCTGGCCGAGGGGCTGACCTACGAACGGCGGCTGTTCTTCTCGCTCTTCGCGACCGAGGATCAGTCCGAGGGTATGGCCGCCTTCATCGAGAAGCGCGAGCCGCAGTTCCGCGATCGTTGACAAGAGGCGGACAACCGGTCGCCGAAAAGCTGTTTGCAAGCGCGGCGAAAGGCTGTATACGCGCCGCCAGACATGCGCGTGCGGCCCGCTCTGGCCAGAATCGCCCGGTATCGAACCCGGGGTCGGGACGTCCCGTGCATACGCATTTTGAAACGACCTGACGAAAGAGATCACGCACATGGCGAACAATCCCCAGTCCAAGAAGCGCGCCCGCCAGAACGAGCGCCGCTATGCCGTCAACAAGGCCCGCCGCTCGCGCATTCGCACCTACCTGCGCCGGGTCGAAGAGGCCATCGCCTCGGGTGACAAGGACGCTGCTCGCACTGCTCTTCAAAAGGCCCAGCCGGAACTGATGCGCGGCGTCACCAAGGGCATCCTCCACAAGAACACTGCTGCGCGGAAGGTGTCGCGGCTCAGCGCACGGGTCAAGGCGCTTGGCTAGGCAGAAACGGGGCATTCTTGTCCATCGGTAACAAGCAAGGGGCGCCCGGTGAGGCGCCCCTTGTCGTTTTAGCGCCACAGGGGAACGGGACTTTCCTTTGGGATTCAATCCCCGTCCGGATTCGTTCTCTCCCGGCACCTCGTCAAGCCCAACCTTGCAGTTGATAAGCGCGGCCCGCGATAGCTATGGTCTAGCAGCGATTCACATCGTTCCTGGGGGAAGATGGGGGATCAGCCCGGGTGCAATCCTGCGTTTTGACAGGTCGGTTGCACCGGGCAGATCCATAGGGACGCCGGCGAAGGCGATGACCGGTCCGACCGGCCCTCCCGTTTCCACGTTCCGCCGGCAGCAGCGCCGTTTCGGGATTTTCCCGTGGTGTCGCCGTCCGGCTCTGAGGTTGGGCAGAATAGGGGCCGCCGGGTTCAAAGCCGGCGGATAGGGTCCTTTTTTGCGCTAGGCAGGACCGTTGTGATTGCGGGGCGGACGGTTAACCGGCCGCGCGGGACAGGTCAGAAAAACGAAGGCGGTCGGGACAGAATGACACAGCAGGATTGGGGCGCGGTTAAGGAAGACATCCGAAGCGCAGTCGGGGCGAGCAACTACAAGAACTGGATTGAACCGCTGGTTTTGTCGTCGCTCAGTGAAGGGGTTGCGCATATCAACGTGCCCAACGCATTCATGGGCGATTATGTCGGCAAGACCTTTGGCGACCAGATCATCTATCACCTGAATCGCAAGGGTGCCGGTGTACAGCGCTTGGCCTTCGCCGTCGCCGAACATGCCGCGCCCGGCCCGGGCCCGGGGGGGGCTGCCACGCAGCCCGCGAATGCCGCCCTTACCCCGGGGGCGAAGGGCGAAGCTCGGCCCGACCAGCGCTTTACCTTCGATACCTTCGTGGTGGGCAAGCCGAACGAGCTGGCCCATGCTGCGGCCAAGCGCGTGGCCGAGGGCAGCCCGGTCACCTTCAACCCGCTGTTCCTCTATGGTGGCGTTGGGCTTGGCAAGACGCACCTGATGCACGCCACCGCGCACGAACTGTCCGTCCGCCAGCCCGATCTGAACGTTCTCTATATCTCTGCCGACCAGTTCATCTATCGTTTCATCTCTGCCTTGCGGGATCGCAAGATGATGGACTTCAAGCAGATGTTCCGATCAGTCGACGTGCTGATGGTCGATGACATCCAGTTTCTCGCCGGGAAGGAAAGCACGCAAGAGGAGTTCTTTCACACCTTCAACGCGCTCGTCGACCAGAACAAGCAGTTGATCATCTCGGCCGATCGCGCGCCGGGCGAGCTCAAGGACGTCTCCGAACGTATACGCTCGCGCCTGCAGTGCGGCCTGGTGGTTGACCTGCACCCCACCGATTATGAACTTCGCCTGGGCATCCTGCACGCCAAGCAGGAAATGTACCGCTCGATCTATCCGGGGGTCGAGGTCGCCACCGGGGTTCTGGAATTCCTGGCTCACCGCATATCGTCCAACGTGCGCATCCTCGAAGGGGCGCTTACCCGGCTCTTCGCCTTCGCCTCGCTCGTCGGGCGCGAGGTCACGATGGAGCTGGCTCAGGACTGCCTGTCGGATATCCTGCGCGCCTCGGACCGCAAGGTCACGATCGAGGAAATCCAGCGCAAGGTGTCCGAACACTATGCTATCCGGCTTTCCGACATGCTGGGGCCCCGGCGCCCTCGCAATCTTGCCCGGCCACGGCAAATCGCCATGTGGTTGTGCAAGAACATGACGAGCCGCTCGCTGCCCGAGATCGGTCGCAAGTTCGGGAAGCGCGACCACACGACGATCATGCACGGCATCCGCAAGATCGAGGAACTGCGGCAGACCGACAGCCAGATCGCCGATGACCTGGAGATGCTGCAAAGGGCGCTTCAGGAATAGGCATTTCCGCCACGCGCGGGCACAAGCGGGCCACGCGTGTTTCCGGGCGGTTGACGCTTGTGCCCGGCTTGCGGACAGTCCATCAAAAGACTTGTATGACAGGGCGAAACCGATAGGTTCGCTTTCCCGGCGCCCCGACCTGTTCGGCCGGTGCCGCAAAGGACGGAGCGAGGGCTATGAAATTCAGCATTGAACGCGGCGTGTTGCTCAAGGCGGTGGCACAGGCTCAATCCGTTGTGGAACGACGCAACACCATTCCAATCCTTGCCAATGTCCTGATCGAGGCCGAGGAAAGCGATGTCCATTTCCGCGCCACCGACCTGGATGTCGAAGTGGTCGACAAGGCCCCGGCCCAGGTGGAGCGCGCGGGCGCGACCACTGTCTCGGCGGTCACGCTCAACGAGATCGTGCGCAAGCTGCCCGACGGGGCGCTTGTCACCTTGACCGAAGACAGCGCGGCGGGTCGCCTCTCGATCGAGGCGGGCCGGTCGAGTTTTTCTCTCGCCACCTTGCCCAAGGAAGATTTCCCGGTCATGGCGTCATCGGACTACACGACCAATTTCGCGGCCCCAGCGCCGGTGCTGCGGCGGCTTTTCGACAAGTCGAAATTCGCCATCTCCACCGAGGAGACGCGCTATTACCTCAACGGTGTTTACATGCATGTCTCCGAAGGCGAGGGCGGTCAGGTCCTGCGCTGCGTGGCGACCGACGGGCACCGTCTGGCCCGAATCGACGCCGACCTGCCCAAGGGGGCCGAGGGTATGCCCGGTGTGATCGTCCCGCGCAAGACGGTCGGCGAGTTGCGCAAGCTCCTTGACGACGACGACATGCAGATCGCCGTGTCGGTCAGTGAAACAAAGGTGCGTTTCGCAACTCCCGATATCACCCTGACCTCCAAGGTCATCGACGGCACCTTCCCCGACTACACGCGTGTGATCCCGCAGGGCAATACCCGCAAGATGGAGGTGGACGCCGGCGAATTCGCCAAGGCGGTGGACCGGGTCGCCACTGTGAGTTCGGAACGCTCGCGCGCCGTGAAGCTAGCGCTGGACGAGGATCGGCTGATCCTGTCCGTGAATGCCCCAGACAGCGGGGCCGCCGAAGAGGAACTGGCCGTGGCCTATGGCGATGAACCGCTCGAAATCGGCTTCAACGCGAAATACCTTTTGGAGATCGCAAGCCAAGTGGACCGCGAAAACGCCGTCTTCCTGTTCAACTCCTCGGGCGATCCAACGCTGATGCGCGAAGGCAGTGACACGACCGCCGTCTACGTCGTGATGCCGATGCGGGTGTGACGGGCGCCGGAATCCCCCAGATAGTTCCGGCCTTTTGGGCGCATCGGAAGACTGGTTTTGACCGATGACGGGGCTCCTGATCCAATCTCTCGGCCTGTCGCATTTCCGCTCGCACAAGCGCGCGCGATTGGCGCTCGACGGGCGCCCTCTGGCGATTCACGGTCCCAATGGTGCCGGCAAGACCAACATCCTCGAGGCGGTGTCGATGCTCTCGCCGGGCCGGGGCATGCGCCGGGCGAGTGTTGAAGACCTCTCACGGCGCCCCGAGGCGCTGGGCTGGAAGATCACCGCGGCGCTGACCTCACTTGGCCGGGCGCACGAGGTCGAGACCCTGTCCGAGAACGCGGCCCCGCGCCAGGTGCGCATCGACGGCAAAGCTGCGCCGCAGATAGCGCTGGGCCGCATTGCCCGCATTCTTTGGCTGATCCCGTCGATGGACAGGCTCTGGATCGAGGGGGCCGAGGGGCGACGGCGCTTCCTGGACCGGGCCACGCTCAGCTTCGAACCCGGTCACGCCGAGGCCGTTCTGGCCTATGAAAAGGCCATGCGCGACCGGAACCGCCTGCTCAAGGATCAGGTCAATGATGCCCATTGGTATCGTGCGCTCGAGGCGCAGATGGCCGAGGCCGGGGCGAAGATCCATCGCAATCGAGCCCAGTCGCTTGGACGCTTGGCCCAGGCTCAGGATCAGGCCGAGACGGCCTTTCCCATCGCCAAACTGACCCTGACCCATCCAGACCCGACTGTGGAAGCCCCCGACGATCCCGATGCCTTGCAAGCCGCCTTGGCGGCGGGACGGACGCGCGACATGGCCGCCGGGCGCACCCTGGCCGGGCCCCATCGCGCCGATCTGGAAGCGGAATTCGCCGCCAAAGGGGTGGCAGCGCGTGATTGTTCCACGGGCGAACAGAAGGCCCTTCTCGTGTCGTTGGTCCTGGCCAATGGCCGCGCCCTGGCCGAGGATTTCGGCGCGTCCCCCATCCTGTTGCTGGACGAGGTCGCGGCACATCTTGACACTCACCGTCGGGCCGCGCTCTATGATGAGATATGTGCACTTGGGACCCAGGCCTTTCTCACCGGCACGGGACCCGAGCTTTTCAGTGATCTTGGCGCGCGCGCTCAGTGGATGTCCGTGTATGAACACGACCAGACAAGCCACATCGAACTTCAGGACCCTGCATGACCCTGCCCTACAACCGCGTGACTTTCATCACGCTTGCCGTGTCCGATCTCGCCCGTGCCCGCTCCTATTACGAGGCGCTGGGCTGGTACCTTGAAAGTGCGAACGAGATGGTTGCCTTTTACGACATGGACGGGACAAAGTTCGGGTTGTTCACGTTGGCGGGCCTGGCACGCGAAACCGGACGCGACCCCGGGAAATTGCGAACTGGGGCCATGACGCTGGCCCAGAACCACCCGGACCGGGCGGCGGTGGACGCGGCCTATGATCACGCGCTGGCCTGTGGGGCGAGTCCCGTGCGCGCGCCCTTCGAGACCGCCTGGGGCGGTTATTCCAGCTACGTCGCTGACCCAGACGGGCACCTGTGGGAATTCGCCTGGAACCCCTTCGATCCGCTCGATGCGGAGGGTCGCATCGCGTGACCATATCGGCACCCGAGGCGGCGTTCTATGCCGGGGCGCTTCTGATCCTGTTCCTGACCCCCGGCCCGGTCTGGGTGGGCCTGCTCGCGCGGGCCATGTCAGGCGGGTTCGCCGCCGCCTGGCCACTGTCCCTGGGCGTCGTCGTGGGCGATGTGCTGTGGTCGCTGCTGGCGGTGCTGGGCATGGCCTGGGTCGTGGACCAGTTTTCAATGGCCATGGTTGTCATGAAGGGGGTCGCCTCCATCACCTTTCTGGTCATGGGTCTGCTGGTGCTGCGGTCGGCGGGCGTCTGGGTCGGCGGCAATGGCCGCCTGACGCGGCCCGGCTTCGCCGCCGGGTTCCTGGCCGGTCTGGCGGTGATCCTCGCCAATCCCAAGGCCATCCTGTTCTACATGGGCATGCTGCCGGGATTTTTCGACCTGAGCGTTCTGACGCCCGCCGATGTGGCGGCCATCGCGGCCATGTCGGCGGTGGTGCCGCTGGTCGGAAACCTCATCATTGCTGGCTTTGTGAGCCAGGTGCGGGCGCTGCTGACATCGGGCCGGTCGGTGCGCCGGATGAACATCGCCTCGGGCTGTCTTCTGATCGGCGTGGGGCTTGCCATCCCGGTGTTCTGACCTCCCGAAAGGGGCCGCATCGACGTGACAATCCCCAGCCGATCCCGTATAAGATTGCAGGAATGATACAAAGGGTCCGAAATGGCCGAAGAGCAGCAGCTGCCGTATGAATATGGCGCAGAATCCATAAAGGTTCTCAAAGGGTTGGAGGCGGTCCGCAAACGTCCCGGCATGTATATTGGGGATACCGACGACGGCTCGGGCCTGCACCACATGGTCTACGAGGTTGTGGACAACGGCATCGACGAGGCGCTGGCCGGTCATGCCGACTATGTCCACGTGAAGATCCATGCGGATTCCAGCGTATCGGTGCGCGACAATGGCCGCGGCGTGCCAGTTGAACTGCACGAGGAAGAGGGCGTTTCGGCCGCCGAGGTCATCATGACCCAGTTGCATGCGGGCGGGAAATTCGACAGCAATTCCTACAAGGTTTCGGGCGGTTTGCACGGCGTCGGTGTCTCGGTGGTGAACGCCCTGTCCGACTGGCTGGAACTGACGGTCTGGCGCAATTGCAAAGTGCACAGGGCCCGCTTCGCCCACGGGGATACCACCGACCACCTGGAGGTCATCGGTGAGGCGGCGGGCGAGACCGGCACGGAGGTGCGGTTCCTCGCCTCGACGGAGACCTTCTCGAACCTCGACTACAGCTTCGAGACGTTGGAAAAGCGCCTTCGCGAACTGGCCTTCCTCAATTCCGGCGTGCGCATCATCCTCGAGGACGCGCGCCCTGCCGAGCCGCTGAAGTCCGAGCTGTTCTACGAGGGTGGCGTCAAGGAATTCGTCAAGTACCTCGACCGGTCGAAATCCGCCATGATGCCCGAACCGATCTACGTGCGCGGCGAACGCGACGACATCGGCATCGAGGTTGCGATGTGGTGGAACGACAGCTACCACGAAACCGTGCTGCCCTTCACCAATAACATCCCGCAGCGCGATGGCGGCAGCCACATGGCCGGTTTCCGCGGTGCGTTGACGCGGACAATTTCCAAGTATGCCCAGGACAGCGGCATCGCAAAGAAAGAAAAGGTCAATTTCACCGGTGACGACGCCCGCGAGGGGCTGACCTGTGTCCTGTCCGTCAAGGTGCCGGACCCGAAATTCAGCAGCCAGACCAAGGACAAGCTGGTCAGTTCAGAGGTGCGTCCGGCGGTGGAGAACCTGGTGGGCGAGAAACTGTCCGAATGGTTCGAGGAAAACCCGAACGAAGCCAAGATGATCGTCGGCAAGATCATCGAGGCGGCACTGGCGCGGGAAGCCGCGCGCAAGGCGCGTGACCTCACGCGTCGCAAGACGGCGATGGATGTGAATTTCCTGGCTGGAAAGCTCAAGGATTGTTCGGAAAAGGATCCGTCGAAGACGGAATTGTTCTTGGTCGAGGGCGACAGCGCCGGCGGGTCGGCCCAGACCGGGCGGGACCGTCGTGCGCAGGCCATCCTGCCCCTGCGCGGCAAGATCCTGAATGTGGAACGTGCCCGCTTTGACCGGATGCTGGGCAGTCAGGAGATCGGCAACCTGGTCATGGCGTTGGGCACCGGCATCGGACGCGATGAATTCGACATCAGCAAGCTGCGCTATCACAAGATAATCATCATGACAGACGCGGACGTGGACGGCGCCCATATCCGAACGCTTCTGCTGACCTTCTTCTTCCGGCAGATGCCCGAGATCATCGAGGGCGGTTATCTCTACATCGCGCAGCCGCCGCTGTTCAAGGTCAGTCGCGGCAAGTCCGAGGTCTACCTCAAGGACCAGCCCGCGTTGGACGATTACCTGATCGAACAGGGCACCGAAGGCGCCATGCTGCGGCTTGGCACCGGCGAGGAGATCACCGGCCAGGACCTCAAGCGGGTTGTGGAAGAGGCGCGCCAGCTGCGCCGTGTGCTCGAGGCGTTTCCCACGCATTACCCGCGCAACATCCTGGAACAGGCGGCCATCGCCGGCGCCTTCGTGCCTGGCGCGGTGGACGCGGATCTGCAGGCGGTGGCTGACAAGGTCGCCGCGCGGCTGGACAAGATCGCACTGGAATACGAACGCGGCTGGCGGGGCCGCATTACCCAGGATCATGGCATCCGACTGGCTCGAATCCTGCGCGGCGTCGAAGAGGTACGCACCCTGGACGGCCCGATGCTGCGTTCGGGAGAGGCCCGCAAGACCGGCAGCTTTACCAAGGCCCTGCAAGAAGTTTATGACCGTCCGGCCGAACTGCACCGCAAGGACCGGCACCAGGCGATATATGGTCCACTGGACCTGCTGCGGGCGATCTTGGAGGAGGGCGAGCGCGGCCTGACCCTGCAACGCTACAAGGGACTGGGCGAAATGAACGACGACCAGCTGTGGGAAACCACGCTGGACCCGGATGCCCGGACGCTGTTGCAGGTCAAGGTGGACGACATGATCGAGGCGGACGACCTGTTCACCAAGTTGATGGGCGACATGGTCGAACCGCGCCGGGAATTCATTCAGCAGAATGCGCTGAGCGTCGAAAACCTGGATTTCTGATCGGCGCGCCATTGGGCGGGCCATGATTCGATTGTCAAAAATAGGGGGCAGCCAAGCGGCTGCCCCCTTGTCATTCGAGGATACCGGCCATCACTGACAGGAACCGCGCCACCTCGGCCTCGGAATTGTAGTGGCACATGCTGACCCGCACGGCGGCGTCCTGACCCAGCGGGTCAAGGATGTTGCCGCTGTAATGGTCGGCCTTGCGGGTATGAGTGCGGATGCCTTCCGCGTTCAGCCGCTCGACGATATCCGGCGCGAGCAGGGCATCAGCCCAGAAACAGACAAGCCCCTCGCGGGCGGGATTGTCGATACCGCCGATCACCTGCACGCCGGGCAATTCGGCCAGCCCCTTCAGGTTGCCGGTGCCGTGCAGCATCGCGTCGGTCAGGCATTTTTCATGGGCCCGGATCGCTCGTCCTGCGTCCTCGATCCTGCCGCGTCGGGTCTCGGCGCCGCCCACCTGCCCGCCCAGCCAGTCGAAATAGTCCACCACGTCCGAAAAGGTCGCATAGGCGCCGGTATCCCGGGTGCCCAGTTCCCAGTTGCGCTGGGGGCCACCGTGCAGTTGCTCCGGCCCGAGGCCGGTGAGCCGGTCGCCCACCCAGGCCACTCCGTAGCCGTGGCGAGAGAACACCTTGTAGGGCGAGATCACGTAGCCATCGACGTCCGCCGCCGCCACGTCGATCCCACCGTGGCAGGCGTGCTGGATACCGTCCACGATGATGAGGGCGTCGGGGGCCACGTTGCGGATGGCGCGGGCGATGCTGGGCAGGTCCATTCCCATGCCCGTGACCGGCGAGGTGTGCAGGATCGTCGCGACGGTTACGTCCGGTGTCATCGCGGCGGCATAGGCGTCGGGCGTGACCAGGCCCAGCGTGTCGTCATGGGGCACCAGCCGGTGTTCCAGGTTCATCACATCCGCCCAATGGGCGGCAGCGGATCGGGACGCCGGGTGTTCCACGGTCGACCCTAGCACCACGCCGCGCGCCTGCCGGGTCACGGCCGTTCGCACCAACCGGAACAGAAGCTCTGTGCCGCTTTCGCCCACGATCACCTGTCCGTCGGGCGCGTTGAAGAACTCTGCCCCCGCCGCCTTGGCGCGCGCTATGATATCCATCAGCGCTCGCGCGGCCCCGTTGGCGCGGCCCTGGTTGTCGGGGATCGCGGCGAAGCGGGCCGAAGTCTCGACCACGCTGTTGAGCGTCAGCGCTCCACCGGCGTTTTCGAAAAAGATCCGGGGGCCCTCGAAGGGGCAGGTGTCGATATGGGCGAAACGGCTGCGGATCTCCGCCAGTTGGGCATCTGTAATCATCGGGTTCTCCTTGAGGGCCAGATGACCGCAATCCCCTCGATTATCCAAGACCCTCGGTGCCGTATTTCAAGATTACGGGCACAATCAAGTCCTCCTCGTCGTCCAGGTGACGCCGCAACAGACGATCCATGTCCTGCGCGGCTTCAAGGAAACAGGAGGCTGCGGTGCGGGGGTCGGGTCCGTTTGCGCCCTGAATGGCGTTATTGGCCGAGCTCACGAAGCGGTTCAGGTGCCCGTCGAGCGCGTGGTGGTCAACGTCCAACAGGTCGAAACCCTTTTCAATCCGCGTGTCGCGCCTGGCCAGAACCGGGAAATAGTGATGATCCTCGATCTGATGATGGCCATGCAACTGGTTCACGAACATCCCGCCGTATTGTCCCACGGCCCGGGCAAAGCGGTGCGGGTCTGATTTTCTGTCCAGCAGGGTTTCGCATTCCTGCTGTAACAACCCGCCAAGCTTTCGGAACATCATGTGCCGATCCAGCCAGAAAGCGATCAGCCCGTTGAACTGTGGGTCCGCTTCCCAAGCCTCTCTCGGGTGCTCGCGCAGCAACACCTTGAGGGCCTCGGGAAGGCCGTCGCGGGTTTCGAGTGACAAATCCATGTTGGGAAAATTAGCCCGCGTCGCCGCTACGGTCAGTTCCCAGATGCTGCACACCCCTTGCGCGGGCAAGCGCGATCTGCTTCTGGCGCTCGCGGAAGCGAGCCTTGTCGTCGGCGCCGGTTTCCTCGATGCAGTGATGGCAGGACACGCCCGATTCATACTGCGGGCGAACGCGATCCTCTGGCAGAAGCGGTCGGCGGCAGGCATGGCACAGCACATGCCGCCCCTCCTTCAGCCCATGATCGACGCTCACCCGTCCGTCGAACACGAAGCATGAGCCGTGCCAGAGGCTTTCCTCCTCGGGCACCTCTTCGAGGTATTTCAGGATGCCACCCTTGAGGTGATAGACTTCTTCAACCCCCTGGCCGATCAGGAAATTGGTGGACTTCTCGCACCGGATGCCGCCGGTGCAGAACATCGCGATCCGCTTGTTGTGGAACCTGTCCTTGTTCTTGTTCCACCAGGCCGGGAAGTCGCGGAATGAGGCGGTTTCCGGGTCAATTGCCCCGTCGAACGTGCCGATAGTCACCTCGTAGTCGTTACGGGTGTCGATCACGGCAACATCGGGTGCAGAAACCAGGTCGTTCCAGTCGGCGGGGTCCACGTAGCGGCCGACGGCCGCGCGGGGATCCACGTCGGGCTGGCCCATGGTGACGATCTCTCGCTTGATCCGCACCTTCATCCGGGCGAAGGGCTGTTCGGCGGCAGTGCTTTCCTTGCACGTCAGACTGGCACAGCCGGGCAGGGTGCGGATATGGGCCAGCACTCGATCAATCCCCTCGCGGCTGCCCGCGATGGTTCCGTTGATCCCCTCGCGGGCGAGTAGCAGAGTGCCCGTGGTGCCGGTTGCCCGGCACAGTGCGCGCAGCGGCGCCTGCAGGGCTGCCGGGTCATCAAATGGGGTGAAGCGGTAGAGTGCGGCGACTGTATACATCCCGGTCACATACGACCGGGTCGGGGCGCCCGCAAGCTCAGCCGACGATCCAGTCATCCACCAGCGCGTCCAGGGCAGGCCAGTCGGTATATTCCCTGTCGGTGTCCAGATCGGCGCCAGGGTCCTTGGTGGCGATGATCCGGCGCATGATGAAGCGCTTGAAAAGGTCGTATTCCGACGGTCGGTAAGCGCCGGCGACCTGTTCGGCACGGTCGGGGGTCCAGCCCGTGACCTCCGCGAAATCTTCAACGATCCGGTCCAGGCCGCGCCAGTCCTCGGACTCGTGTCCGGCGGCGGCAAGCGAGACCGACAGGAACAGCACCGGTTGCCGGCGCAGCCAAAGGGCATTGTCCTGAGCGAAACTGGTCAACTCCTTGCGATACTGCCCGGCATGGATCGAGGCAACCAGCACCGCCCGATCAAAACGGTCAAGAGCCAGCCCTTCGCCATCGGTCAGAGACAGAAGCTCGACCATATGTCCCGCATCGGCCAGGCGATCTGCCACATGGCGCGCGATCTTGCGCGATTGCCCTTCGGTGGTTGCGTAGCCGACAAGCAGTTTCATCCCAGTGCCTCCTTTTTGCTTTACACCAGATTGGGCCTGTCGCCGGGGACTTGCCTTGACACGCATCAATGCCTGCGGCGACGTCGGCGGGCCGGTTCCGGGTTTTCAATGCCGCGCCTCAGCATTAATCTCGGTCTCATCAGGAAAGGAGGTCCCATGACCCATGCCCTTGTCGTGATCGACGTGCAAAATGATTTCTGCCCTGGCGGCGCGCTGGCCGTGCACGAAGGCGATGAGATCGTGTGCGGGATCAACGCGCTGATGGCTGATTTCGATGCCGTGATCCTGACGCAGGACTGGCACCCGGCGGGGCATTCCTCTTTTGCTTCCAGCCATGGCGCCGCGCCAATGAGCATGATGGACATGCCATATGGCCCGCAGGTTCTGTGGCCTGATCACTGCATCCAGGGCACGCAGGGCGCGGCCTTCCACCCGGACCTGGACACCGACCGCGCCGACCTGATCATCCGCAAGGGGTTCAATCCGGCGCTGGACAGCTACTCGGCCTTCTTCGAGAATGACCACCAGACTCCCACGGGGCTGGAGGGCTACCTGCGCACCCGTGGCATCGACACCCTCACCATGGTCGGGCTGGCCACGGATTTCTGCGTCAACTGGTCCGCCAAGGACGCAGCCGGACTGGGTTTTTCCGTGACCTTGCGCCAGAACCTCTGCCGCGCGATCGACCTCGATGGATCTTTGAATGCGGCTGTCGAAGGGATGACCGCAGCGGGTGTCCGCCTGCGCTAATCCTCTTTTCCGAAAACAGTCCCCGAGATCTCGTGCTCACAGGCAAGGTAAGGGCGCTTTCGGCTCCGGTAGCGATAGCGGCCGGCGCCTTCGGAATGGGTAAGCTCGTTGACGACAAACCGATCCCCATCGGTCATCATGTCGACCCGGACGAAATGGAACGGCACGCCGAGCCGTTCCGACGCGTCCCACATCGCCTCGAGGCAGGATGGCGGGTCAAGGCGTTCGGGGGCGGGCAGCCGGGCATCGTAAGGCGTCACTGCCAGGCTCCTGTCGAATTTCAGGTATTGTCTTCCTTCGGCCGTATCCTTGATCTCAAAGCCAAGCCGCGCCTTGCCGCGCAAAACGTAGAACTTGAATTCACGGAACGGCGCGCCATCGAAGACAAGTGGTTCCACGATGATCTTGGGGGCCAGGTATCGGTACTGATGCTCGCGCTTGCGATAGTAGAAATTGCGCTGAAGCCATGATTTCAACGCTGCCCGGTCGACCGCCTCGGCCCGCGCGACCTTGCTCGACATGTGGGTCGGCTTGACGAAAGTCCCCGGTGTAAAGACATGGGCGTCGATCTCGGCCGCATTGCGCAGGATTGCAAGCGTGGGGATTGTGTGACCGGGGCCGAGTACGGCGTCGATATGGGCCTTCACGTATTCCTTGTCCGTGGTCATTTGCACCAAGGGATCGCGATTTCGGCCGCTCGTCATCTGGTCGTAGATCAGATCGTTGATCAGGGGACGGTTCCGGTCCGGGAGGCGTCCATGTCGCGTCACGAATCGCAGCCAATGGGCGGCCCGATCGGTCAGAGGCACCCGGGATCGAACCCGGGTAAGGATGTGTCGCATATGGCCTCCAATATCCAACCGCTCGACTGGTGCCCACGCGACCGACGTGAAAGCCCGCTTGCTTGCCACGGCCGCGCAAAAAACGCAAGACTGCGCCCGCAGACGCGACAGAAAGGACGACCATGGTCGACATCGCCACCCGCGTATGGAACCACAAGTGGAAGATCGACCCGATCGTCCGGTCCCTGATCGATACAGATTTCTACAAGCTGCTGATGTGCCAGTCGGTGTTTCGCAACAAGCCCGACACGCGGGTCACATTTTCGCTGATCAACCGCAGCACGGACATCCGCCTGGCCGAACTCATCGACGAGGGTGAGCTACGCGAACAGCTCGACCATATCCGCTCGCTGTCGCTGACCCGGGGCGAAAGCACCTGGATGCGCGGCAACACCTTTTACGGCAAGCGCCAGATGTTCACGCCCGAATTCATGGACTGGTTCGAGGCCCTGCGCCTGCCGCCCTACACCCTCGAAAAGCGCGATGGACAGTACGAACTGACCTTCGAAGGCGCCTGGCCCGAGGTCATGCTCTGGGAAATCCCCGCGCTGGCGGTGCTGATGGAACTGCGCGGCCGGGCCGTTCTGGGCGAGATGAAACGCTTCGAACTTCAGGTGCTCTATGCCCGTGCCATGACCAAGCTCTGGCACAAGATCGAGACGCTGCAACCGCTCGAGGGCCTGAAGGTCGCCGATTTCGGCACCCGCCGCCGCCATTCCTTCCTGTGGCAGGATTGGGCGGTGCAGGCCATGCAAGAGGGGCTGGGCGACGGGTTCACCGGCACCTCCAACTGCCTGATCGCCAAGAACCGCGACCTCGAGGCGATCGGCACAAATGCCCATGAACTGCCCATGGTCTATTCCGCGCTGGCCGAGGATGACGCCGCGCTGGCCCGCGCCCCCTATGACGTGCTGTCGGACTGGCACGAAGAGCATTCCGGCAACCTGCGCATCATCCTGCCCGACACCTATGGCACCAAGGGCTTTCTTGATAACGCGCCCGACTGGTTGGCGGGCTGGACGGGCATCCGCATCGATTCAGGTGACCCGGCCGCGGGGGCCGAGATCGCCATCGACTGGTGGAAATCGCGCGGCGAGGATCCGACGGACAAGCTGATCATCTTCTCGGACGGGCTGGACGCCGAAAAGATCGTGAAGCTGCACAAGCAATTCGCGGGCCGGGTGAAGGTGTCATTCGGTTGGGGCACCATGCTGACCAACGATTTCAAGGGCCTCGCCCCCGACAACGGCCTCGCCCCGTTCAGCCTGGTCTGCAAGGCGGTCGAGGCCAACGGGCGGCCCACGGTAAAACTCTCGGACAACCCCAATAAGGCCATGGGCCCGGTTGACGAGATCGAACGGTATAAGCGCGTGTTTGGGGTAGGGGAGCAGGAGCGGTTGGAGGTTGTGGTTTAGCTTCTTGCCGCCAAAGATTTGGCAGATATAGTAAGCTTATGGCGAAGAGAAGATACACAATATTCTGTGATGAATCCTCAAAAAAGGAAAATATTTTTCCAATTTTTATGGTGGGGCTTTAGTTCTTACTCAGGATCGAGAAGGAATTGAAGATGCGCTGCGTTCAAAGAAAGAAGAGCTAAACTTACATCAGGAACTTAAGTGGACACGAGTAACGGAAAACTATCTTGATAAATACATTGAGTTTATAAACTTCTATTTTGATTTTGTTGAGACAGGTAGGGTCAAAGTCCGTGTTATGTTTACTCAAAACATGTATCGGCCAACTAAGCTTACAGCTGAACAGTTGGATCTTGGTTATTTTTTGCTTTACTATCAGATGATTAAGCATGCATTTGGAATTCAATATTGCAACCCAAATGCTCTTGACAGGGTATATTTTGAGCTCCTTTTGGACGAAGTTCCACATTCAAGAGAGAAGTTCTCTGTTTTTAGAGATAAGCTAGCCAGTATTTCGGCTACGAAAAACTTCGAAGGTCGGAATGTTAGCATTCCTGTTGAAGCCATTGCGCAAATTGACTCGAAGACTCATTCAATTTTGCAGGGTTTAGATATAATTCTAGGTGCAATGCACTTTCGCTTGAATGACCTTCATCTTGCTAAGCCAGAAGGGTCAAGGCGAAGAGGAAAGAGGACTATCGCAAAGGAGAGACTCTATAAGGCGATCAACAAAAGAGTCCGAGGCATTTATCCGAATTTTAATGTAGGAACCAGCACTGGAACTACGCTCGGAGCGGTCGATCGCTGGAATCACCCATACAGGCACTGGAGGCTTGTCCCGAGAGATCATCAGCGCGACGATACGGCTGTGAAAAGAAAGCCCCGCTAGTGCCTACATATATACTACTAGTGGCACTAGAAGCTTCGGCAAAAGCAGGGCTCAAAGCAACGATAGTATTTTCTGGCAGACAATTCAACATAATACTTGACTCTTGAGATGATAGTTATCCACAGGCCGACGTGGGTAGAATCGGCACGCAAGAAGAACACCCTCAAACCGCCTCCACCAACCCCTTCAACAGCTCTGCCGAGGCCCGTAGCCCTTCGGTTTCCGCCGCGTCCAGCTCGGGCCAGAGCGTGGCCGTCACGCCCGCCGCCCCCACCACGCGGGGCAGGGACAGGGCGACGTCCTGCACGCCCAGCACCTCGCCCGGCACCGATACGGACAGCACCGCCTGTTCATCCCCGCCGATCGCCCGGCAGATCCGGGCGAGTCCCGCGCCGATGCCGTACCAGGTGGCGCCCTTGCCCTCGATGATCGTGTAGGCCGCCCGGCGCACGCCCGCGTCGATATGGGCGCGCACGTCCTCGGTGATCGGCGCCCCCACCTGCGCGGCAAAGCTGCCCAGCGGCACCGACCCGGCCCGCGCGTTCGACCAGGCCAGCACCTCGGAATCGCCGTGTTCGCCCAGCACGTAAGCATGGACCGACCCCGGCGCGATCCCAAGGTGCCGCCCCAGCAGCCAGCGGAACCGCGCGGTATCCAGGATCGTGCCCGAGCCGATCACCCGCCCCGGCGCCAGCCCCGCGATCCGCGCGGTGATCTGGCCCATGATGTCCACCGGGTTCGAGGCCACCAGCAGGATCGCATCCGGCGCGACGGGCAGGACCTGCCCCACCACCGTGCGGAACACCTCGGCATTGCGGCCCAGAAGTTGCAGCCGGGTCTCGCCCGGTTTCTGACCCACCCCGCAGGCGAGGATGACCACCCCCGCGCCGTGCAGGTCGTCATAGCCACCCGCGCGCACCACGGCGGAACTGGCGAAGGGGACGGCATGGGCGATGTCCTCGGCCTCGGCCCGGGCGCGTTTTTCATCGAGGTCGATCAGCACGATCTCGCTCGCGATGCCCTGCAGGACCAGTGCGAAGGCGGCTGAAGAGCCGACCATGCCCGCGCCAACGATTCCGATTTTCATGGCTCAACCTTTCGCTGTTTCCTCAATCGTCGCGTACGGCGCCGCGCAGTGCCTTGACCTCGCCCCGCTTCTTCTTTGCGTCGACACGCTTGCGTTTCTGGTTTTGCGACACGCGGGTCTGGATGCGGCGCTTGGGCCGTTCCAGCGCCTTGCGGATCAGTTCGGCCAGCCTTTCCCGCGCGATTTCACGGTTGCGGGCCTGGCTGCGCGTCTCATCGCACTTGATCAGCACCGCACCCTCGCCGGTCCAGCGCTGCCCGGCCAGGCGCCGCAGCCGGGTCTTGACCGGCACGGGCAGGTTGGGCGAGCGCGCCGCCTCGAACCGCAGTTCCACCGCCGTCGCCACCTTGTTGACGTTCTGCCCGCCGGGGCCGGAGGACCGGACAAAGTGCTCGGTCAGTTCCCAATCGGCGATCGCGATCTGGTCGGTGATGTGAAGCGACATTGGCAGATTCTACATGGTCGTTGGGACGGGATGAACCCTGCCATTTTCTTGATCAGCACGGGCGCTTGCAGGGTAGTCATGTAAAAGGGCCGTTCCGGCGACGGAACGGCCCTTCGAAAGCTCAGGAGGTGGGGTCGGTTAGACTGCTCTGCCAGCCGCCCACCTGAAGTTTTGCACACCCAAGGGCTGCCTCAGATGTCAAACCTCCAAGCTGTCCCGACACTTCTCTCCAATCTCTTTCTAGACACTGGATCACCTCCTTTCATTGTTTCGCCTGCGGTCAGGAAAACACAAGATAAGGGGATCGCCAAAGGAAAAATTACTACATTTGAGTGACAGGCCGAACGAGCCGCGCGACTATGATCCGGAAGGGCACAAGTGCCACCAAGGCGATGGCCAGCTTGACCCCCCAGTCGGCCACGGCAAGCGAGACCCAGAGCGGTGTTTCCGGACCGGTCAAAAGAAAGGGTGCCGCGCCCTGGGCCCAGGCGATCTGCGCATCGGCAACCGCCCCGAAGGACAGTGCCGTGCTGAAGGCGATGGTGAAGAAAAGGGCGGTGTCCACGGCGGAGCCGATGACAGTCGAGGTCAGCGGCGCCTTCCACCAAGCCCCGTCGCGGAGGCGGGAAAAAATGGCGATATCCAGCAGTTGCGCGGCAAGGAACGCTGTCCCCGATGCCACGGCTACCCGCAGCGGCACGGCGGCATAGGTAAAGCCATCGCCCTGCAACATGATCTGGCTTCCGATCAGCGAGCAGATCACGCCTGTGACGAACCCGGCAAAGACGACGCGACGCGCGGGCCCGGCGCCATAGACGCGGTTCATGATATCCGTGACGAGAAAGGCGAAGGGATAGGTAAAGGCACCCCAGGTCAGAAGGCCATCTAGCAGAAGGAATTGAACGAGGATATTTGAGGCCACGACAACGGTGGCCATGGCAAGGATGCCAGGAAGAAGACGAGTCATGATTTTGGTCCGTTTTGTCAAGGTCGCGGAGACTTGGCCCGGCCAGCACGACCAGACGCGCTGCGCTTACAGGGACGGTGCGTCTATTGTCAACTCAGTCTGCGGCGACGGCGGCGCATTGGCCCGGCAGGTCTGCCATCCGGAGCGGCCCGCGCGAAGGCCGCGGCGTGGCCTCCGGGTCCGGCGGGGGCGGATCGAGGATGTTGTTCACCCAGACCTGAGCATCTCTGCAGCCATCGCCTGGCGGGGGCGGGGCCTGGTTCTCGCAGGCGCGCTCGCCCTCGGGGCACCGCAGGCGTACATGGAAATGATAGTGATGGCCCCACCACGGCCGGATCTTGCGAAGCCATGATCTGTCTCCGCTTTCCCAGTCGCACATGGCCACCTTGGCGCCCGGAAAGACGAAAATCCGTGCGACCCGGTCGTCGCTGGCGGCGGCGCGCAGCAGGCGCATGTGTTCTTCACTCCAGTTGTCGTTCGTGAAGGCCCCGCGTTCGCGCCGCATCGAAATGGAGCTGATGTTCTCGCGTTCCTGTGCGGTCAGGTCGAGCCGGTTTGGCGGCAGCATCCAGATATCCGCGTCCAGACCCGACTGGTGGCTGCGGTGTCCGGTCAGCATCGGCCCGCCCCGCGGCTGGCTCATGTCGCCGACATAAAGACCCTTCCATCCGGGCAGGGTGGCGGCGAACCGGCTCAGGTCCGTTACGTAGTCAACGGTTGCCGGCTGCGCCCAGTTGCGATTGCGGCTCAGGCGCATGGCCTGCCATGTCGGCCCGGACTCCTGCAGTTGCACGGCGCCGGCCTGACACCCGCGCGCGTACCCGCCATAGGCGGCGCTGGGCTGGGTCGAGGCTGCGGGCAGGTAGCCGAAGACCTGCTTGGCGACGCGAGTATCATTCGCGTTCTGGGTCGAGATGC
Organism: Salibaculum sp.; assembly: GCF_035270045.1. NCBI lineage: Bacteria > Pseudomonadati > Pseudomonadota > Alphaproteobacteria > Rhodobacterales > Roseobacteraceae > Salibaculum > Salibaculum sp. The sequence continues at coordinate 43,963 of NZ_DATFIP010000002.1, read as the reverse complement.
TGGGCGGGCCTGTCCCGTCCCCGGATGACATGCCGCCATCGCCCCCGCTCTGGCAGGCGGCCGTCAAGGCAAGAGCCAGGATCAGGGCGCCGGTATCGAGGAACTTGACCATTTCACGCGATCTCCATCCGGATCGACCCAGCGTAGCAGAACGAAGCCCGCGAGGAAAAGGCCGATGACTGGGGTGAAGCCCAGACGCGCATCACCGAACCACCAAGTGAAAAATGCGATCAGGCCGGGAGCCAGAAAGGCGGTCGCCTTGCCGGACAGGGCAAATAGGCCGAAAGCCTCGGTCGGGCGCTCGGGATGGGTGTGGCGCACCATCATTGAGCGGCTGGCCGAGTATATGCCACCGCCCGCCCCGCCGATGATCGAGCCGCAGATGTAGAACAGTACGTCAGGAACCGGGCTACCCGGTGAAAGCGGGATACCCAGGACCTGTTCGCGGGTCATGCCGACGATGATGACGCACACAACCATAAGAGTGATGATGCAGAAATGGATCACGGGGCGCGGGCCGAACTTCTTGTCGGCGCGACCGGCGACCGACGTCGAGATCGCGGCGGCCACCGCTCCGATGATCCCGAAGACCGCAATCTGCATCAGCCTCCAGTCCAGCACGAGCGCGGCATAGACCCCCCCGAAGGCATAAAGCGAATTAAGCGCGTCGCGGTAAAGCATCGAGGACACCAGGAAGTTCAGCAGGCTCCGGCGATGAAAAACACCGGCAAGGGACTGCTTGAGGTCCCGCATGGCAGCACGCATGCCGCCCTGCCGGTTGGGCGTGTTGTCCTCGCGCACATACATCCAGTAGGGGATCATGAAGACCATGAACCATGCGGCGATGAAGGGGCCGACCGCGCGCGTGCCTTCCCGCGCCATGCCGTCCAACAAGTCGAAGGCGGGCGACAGGCCCAGCAGGGTCTTGCCCTCGCTGAATTCGTAGAAGAACGGCAGGAAGACCAGCAGCGCCACCACGCCGCCCCAATATCCGATCGCCGCACCGTCGCCCGAGATGCGGCCGATCTCATCATGGTCGCCCAGGCTGGGCAGGATCGCATTGGTGAAGACCAGCGCGTATTCGGCGGCCACGAAGGCGATGGAAAAGGCGACCAGGCAGAAGATCGCCGCCGACCCGTCAGGCACCATGAACCACAGCAGCGAGGTGAAGATCACGAAGACTGCGGAAAAGGCGATAAGCCATGGAAGACGTCGTCCCGTGCTGTCGGCATAGGCACCCAAGACCGGCGCGGTGAAGGCGATGAAAAGTCCCGCCAGCATTTGTCCCATGGACCAAAGCGACTGGGCCTGCGCGTCTGCGGCGCGTTCAGTCATGCCCCCGGTAAGGAAAAACTCGGCCGCGACGGTCGCGAAATAAGGGCCGAAGATGAAGGTCAGGCCCAACGTGTAGAAGGGCTGGGTCGCCCAATCGAAGGCCATCCAGCCCCGGACGCGTTTTTGCAATGCGCTTGCCATGACTGCCCCTCTCGCCTTCGGGGGATAAGACAGGCAAAGGCAGGAGCTGACAAGCCTCGCGTCAGTCCTGCATTGGCGGCCAGGGGCGCTCCGCATCCGCCCTCGTCCAGTCGCGGACCCAGCCGGGCAAGTCGGGCGGCGGGCTGGTCTCTCTCATCGCGGTGGTCACCTCGGTCGGGGTAACGATGCCATCCTTTCCGGTAACGGCCATCCGGAACAGCGCATGGTTGGCGCATTCGCCGTCGCTGCGCCACATCGCCTGTTCCAGGTAAAAGAACTTGTCGTCGATCCCAACGCAGCGGCTGCGCTGGGTCAGCTTGTAAAAGGCATGTACGCGGCGGCGATACCGGACCGAGGCACCCGCGACGGCCATGCCCCATTTGCGGGCTTTCAAAAGGTCGATCATGCCCGTGCGCTGGGCCATCGGCAAACGACCGAGATCAAACAGGGTCAGGGTGCGCCCGTTGTTGAGTTCTGCCCAGATATCCAAGTCCCAGGGCCAGCAGAGATGACTGCTTTCGTGGGTGTCCCAGAGCCCGATGCGCGGGGCCTTGCGGGCACGGGACATCTGCCATGACAAGCGAAGAAACGGGTACATGGTGTGACTTACCTTGCATGGGGCCCACAGCGTCAAGGGTGACGCAGCGTGATTTCGGGCGACTCGGGGATTGCCCCCGTGCCGTCCGGTGCCTACTTGTCGGTGAACGAAAGGACCAGACCATGAATGATTTTCAGCAGATCGCGCTCTTGCTCATCGGCGTCGTGCGTTTCTTCATTATCGTGCATTTCATCATGAGCTGGCTGATCAATTTCCAGGTGCTCAACATCCGCCAGCCCTTCGTCTACCAGGTCTGGTCCGGCCTGAACCGCCTGATGGAGCCGATATACGCCCCGATCCGCAGCGTTCTCCCGTCAATGGCCGGGATCGACCTGTCGCCATTGGTGGCCCTGATCGGTGTCGAGATCCTGCGCATCCTGATTATCTGAGCGGGATCGCTCCGGGGGTCTTGCCCCCCGAATCGGGCTATGGGATTTGTCCTGTATCGCACCTCGGTAACAGACAGGTCCCTGAATGAGCGCTGCCACGCTGCTACGCGACGTTTTTGGTTTCGATGCTTTCCGCCCCGGTCAGCAGGAAATCGTCGAAGCCGTTGCCGCGGGCCGCAATACCTTGGCAATCATGCCCACCGGCGGGGGCAAGTCGCTGTGTTTCCAATTGCCCGCGCTGGTGCGCGACGGGGTGGCTGTGGTGATCTCGCCGCTGATCGCCCTGATGCGCGACCAGGTGCGCGGGTTGCAAGAGGCGGGTGTTCCCGCCCATGCGCTGACCTCTGGCAATACCGAGGATGAGACCGACGCCGCCTTCCGCGCGCTTCAGGATGGCAGTTGCAAGCTGCTCTACATGGCGCCCGAACGACTGGCCTCGGGCGGGGCGCAACGGATGCTGAAACAGGCCGGTGTAACCCTGATCGCCGTGGACGAGGCGCATTGCGTCAGCCAATGGGGCCACGATTTCCGCCCCGACTACCTGCGCATCGGTGACCTGCGCCGGGCGCTGGACGTGCCGCTGGCCGCCTTCACCGCGACGGCCGATGCCGAAACCCGCGCCGAGATCGTCGAGAAGCTGTTCGATGGGCAGTCACCGCAGACCTTTCTGCGTGGCTTCGACCGCCCGAATATCCACCTCGCCTTTGCCGTCAAGGACCAACCGCGCCGACAGGTCATGGCCTTTGCCGCGGCCCGAAAGGGACAGTCGGGCATCGCCTATTGTGGCACCCGCGCCAAGACCGAAACGCTGGCCGCCGCTCTGCGCGAGGACGGACACAACGCCTGCCACTACCACGGCGGGATGGAGGCCGAGGACCGCCGCGCCATCGAGCGACGCTTCCAGCAGGACGACGGGTTGATCGTCTGCGCGACGGTGGCCTTCGGAATGGGGATCGACAAGCCGGATATACGCTGGGTCGCCCATGTGGACCTGCCCAAGTCGATCGAGGCCTATTACCAGGAAATCGGCCGCGCTGGCCGCGATGGGGCGCCGGCCGAGACGCTAACCCTTTTTGGTCCGCAGGATATCGGCTTTCGCCGCCAGCAGATTGACGAGGGGCTGGCCCCGCCCGAACGCCGTGCCGCCGATCATGGCAGGCTGAACGCGCTGCTTGGACTGGCCGAGGCGTTGAGTTGCCGCCGCCAGACCCTTCTGTCCTATTTCGGGGAAGAGGCCGCGCCCTGTGGCAATTGCGACCTTTGCGACAAACCCGCCGAGGTCTTTGACGGAACAACGCCTGTTCGCATGGCCCTTTCCGCGGCGCTGCGCACCGGTGAAAACTTTGGCGCGGGGCACCTGATCGAGATCCTGCTCGGGTCCGACACCGACAAGATCCGCCAGCGCGGGCACGACCGGTTGCCGACTTATGGCGTGGGCACCGAGTATTCCCGCCAGCAGTGGCAAGCGATATTCCGGCAGATGATGGGCCATGACCTGCTGCGCCCCGACCCCGACCGCCACGGCGCCCTGCGCATGACGGATCGAGCCCGCCCCATCCTGCGCGACGAGGAAAGAATCGAGCTGCGTGGCGACACCATCAAGACGGCCAAGACCGGCCCCAAGGTCCGGGCGATGGTCAACGAAGAGGATGCGCCGCTCCTTTCCGCGCTCAAGGCCAAGCGCCGGGCCCTTGCCGAGGCGCAGGGCGTGCCTGCCTACATCATCTTCAACGACCGCACCCTGGTCGAGATGGCCGAGACACGGCCGCGCACGCTGGATGACATGGCGCGGGTTTCGGGTATCGGGTCCAAGAAGCTGGAGAGTTACGGTGCGGCATTCCTGGCGGTCATCAACGGCGAGGCCGAAGGCATGCACCCCGCCCGTGCCAAGCTGGCGGGTCGCGACGAGGGCACGCTCTATGACCGTTTGCTGGAGGTTCAGGCCGATCTGTCCCGCGGCCCCGATGGCACCGACAAGCCGATGTCCTGTTCCGCCTCCTTGCTGGCCCGTGTCGCACGCCAGAAACCGCGCGATGAAAGCGCCATGGCGCGTCTACTGGGCGATCGTTACGCCGACCGTTTCGGCGCGGCTTTCCTGGACGTGATCACCGATGCCTGAGCGGTTTGACTGGCCATTTGCAGCACGCGACATATCCTTAGCACCAAGTTGATGAACAAGAGGTTTCAATGCTGACCGTCCTGTCCCCCGCCAAGGCCCTCGACATGGATCCGGTAGGCCACACGCCGACCGAGCCGATCTTCCGAGAGGAGGCGAACCGGCTGGCCCGGACGGCCCGGAATCTGCCGCTTGAGGAGCTGAAGTCCCTGATGCACCTTTCCGACGGCCTCGCGACCCTGAATCGCGACCGCTATCGCGACTTCCTGGACGCGCCGACCGAGGACGTGGTGAAACCTGCTGTCTTCGCCTTCAACGGAGACACCTACCAAGGGTTGGAGGCCAAGACCCTGTCAGAGGACGCGCTGCGATATGCGCAGGCCCATCTGCGCATCCTGTCGGGCCTTTACGGCCTGTTGCGCCCTCTGGACGCCATCCAGGCGCATCGGCTGGAAATGGGCAGCCGTCTCAAGACAAGGCGCGGCAAGAACCTCTATGATTACTGGGGCGACGAGATTGCCACGGCCTTGACCCGGCAGGCCGAGGAACAGGGCACAGATACCCTGGTCAACTGCGCCAGTGTCGAGTATTTCACCGCCGCCAACCGGTCCGCACTGGGGCTGCGTGTGGTCACGCCGATGTTCCTGGAAAACAAGGGCGGCAAGACGAAGATCGTCAGTTTCTATGCCAAGCGGGCACGCGGTTCCATGGCACGGTTCATCATGGAGAACCGGATCGAAGCCCCCCAAGACCTAAGGGCGTTCGACTACGGGGGCTACCGCCATGATCCCGAGCGGAGCGATGACGACAAACCTGCCTTCGTACGGGACTGGCCCGAAGGCTAGATGCGTTCGAGGGCCAAGGGGATGCCCTGACCGCCGCCGATACACGAGGTGATGAGCGCCTTGCGGTCGCCGGTCCGTTCCAATTCATGCAGCGCTTTGACCGTGATGATAGCGCCTGTGGCGCCAACCGGATGGCCACGCCGTTGCGGTTCACCTTGGCTGGGTCGAGACACAGCTCCTGTGAAACCGTCAGCGCCTGCGCGGCAAAGGCTTCGCTCGACTCGATCACGTCGAAATCCTCGGCCGTCAGGCCCGTTCGGTCGAACGGGGTGCGCACGGCCGTCACCGCGCCGTCCTTTTCGAAAACCGCGCGCAGCCCGGCCAGTGTCTCGGCCGTGTTGGGCTTGGGATGCTCGTCAGTGTCGAAAACCACCTCTTGCCGCTTGACCGTAACTGTCACGGGTGTGATTTCGCGCATAAAGTAGTCTGCCTTGGCAGCTTTCGCCGCGCGCTGCTGGCTTTCCAGGGCAAGAGCATCCTGCGCCTCGCGGCTGATCCCGTGTTCGCGGGCCACGTTTTCCGCGGTGACGCCCATATGCCCGCTGCCGAAGGCGCAGGTCAGCGCCTCCAGCTTCATGTCGAGCGATTTCACATCGCCCATCTTCGCGCTCCAGCGCTGGTCAGGCATGATGAAGGGGCTGCGCGACATGGACTCGGCCCCGCCGGCCACCGCGAATTCGGAATCTCCCAGCATCAGGGACTGCGCCGCCGAAACCACCGCCTGAACGCCGGTCCCGCACAGCCGGTTCACGTTCATCGCGGGAACGGTTTCGAGGATTCCTGCGCGCATCGCCGCCAAAAGTGCCGATGGCCGTGCGGGTGCCCGAAAGCAGAACTATATCGTCGGTCATGGGGCCCTTCTGTGCCTATTTGAGGCTACCGCGAAAGCAGATCGGGCCAAACATTGACGTTGCGGTGTTCCGGGCCGTGTCTGTCGGGCGCGGGCATGGTAGAATCCGCTTTTACGTGTTTGCCTCGCCGCAGGGAGAACACCCGATGACGGAATTCCTCGACGATATAGAAACCCGGCTGCCAGAGATCCGTGCGCTGACTGATCGCTACGAGGCGCTTCTGATGATCGACGATTGCCACGCGACAGGTTTCATGAGGCCAGAGGGTCCGGGGATGACCGACCACTCCGGGATCAGGGCGCATGTCATGAACGGCACCCCTGGCAAGGCGCTGGACGGGGCCATCGGCGGCTACATCGCCGGATCGCGGCCGGTGATTGATATGCAGCGCCAGCGTGCGCGGCTCTACCTGTTTTTCAACTTGCTGACGCCTGCCGTGGTGTCCGCCGGGATCATGGCACCGGGGCTTGTCGAAAAGGGCGAGAACCGACGTGCGCAGCTTTTCGAAAATGCCCGTCAGTGGCGTGACGCGCTGACAAGGGCGGGCTTTGACTTGCTGCCCGGCGAATTGGTCATGGGCGGGCGCATCGCGCTGCCGGGCATCCCGCCGGGCAAGCCGTCCATTGATTGGCCCGAGATCGTCTCCAAGGCGATCACCATGAAGGGTGTCTATAGTCGGGCAGTCTTCGAGACCTGGTACAATATGATTGCCAGGCTGGAAAACGGGCTGGACGTGCGGCCGATCATCACCCATCGCTTACCGGTCGGCCGGTTCCGCGACGGGTTCGGGGCCATGCTGTCGGGAAAGCCGGGCAATGTCATGTTGGACGGGACATGATGCGCCACCATTGGAAAGCCCGGGCGAAGCGGTCCCTTGTCAAGGTGCGCAGGAGAGTTCCGCCCGGCCTGCGACTGGTGCTGGGCCTGTTGCTGATCGTCGGCGGGATCTTCGGGTTCCTGCCGATCCTCGGGTTCTGGATGATCCCGCTGGGGATGGCCATTGCGGCGCTTGACATCAAGTCGCTGCGGGATTGGCTGCGCGGGGGGCGTCGAAAAGACCGGGGAGGCGCCGTGGAAGACGACGCCCGGTCCGCCGGTGGCAAGAACACCTGAGGGTTGCATCCGGGGTGTGCTTCGGTCCGATATGGCCGGGAACAGAGGCCATGCTCCCGGCCATACCGGACGGCGCGACGATTAGGCGACCCCCCTTTTGATTATGCCGCCCGGCCACATCGGCCCGGAGGGTCTCGGGGAATTGGGTCGGCGGCGCCGAGATCGCCGCCGACCACGCCCAAGTCCGGACTCTGCACCCAGCGGGTTGCCAAATAGCTAACCCGGGCGCAGACGAATGATTGGGATTTTCACCAGGTTCATGCGCAATCGAGGGATCGCGAACGTGATCGCAGGTGGCCGGAAGCCCTTTCCCCCTGACCTGAAATTCATTACGAAACCCACATGAAAAAGCCCGTGCCACTGACACGCGACCTTGTATTGATCGGGGGCGGCCACACCCATGCGCTGGTGCTGCGCGAATGGGGCATGGAACCGCTGCCCGGGGTGCGCCTGACAGTCATCAATCCGGGCCCCACCGCGCCCTATTCGGGGATGCTTCCGGGCTTCGTCGCCGGGCACTACGGGCGTGACGACCTTGATATAGACTTGGTGCGACTGGCCCGCTTCGCCGGGGCGAGGATCGTCGTCGGGCGCGCGACCGGGCTGGACCCCCGGGCCCGGACCATCACCGTCGATGGACGCGGCGACATCGCCTATGACGTCGCCTCGGTGGATATCGGTATCACCTCGGAAATGCCGATGCTGCCCGGTTTCGCCGAACACGGCATCCCCGCCAAGCCGCTTGGCCGTTTTGCCGCGCAATGGGAGGCTTTTCGCGCCGGGACCTCCACGCCGCAGGTCGCCGTGATCGGTGGTGGCGTGGCGGGGGCCGAGCTTGCCATGGCCATGGCCCATGCGCTGAATGAACGTGGTCACCGGGACGCGGCTGTGCATCTGATCGATCGCGGCGAGGTGCTGGAAGAATTCGCACCGCCTGCACGTGACCGGCTGCTGGCAGCGTTGGGTGAACAGGGCGTCGTCGCCGTCGAAGGGGCCGATGTCGTCGAGGTGACCTTTGATGCCGTCCACCTGGCCGACGGTCGCCGGATCGAAAGTCATTTCACAACGGGCGCGGCCGGAGCACGGCCGCAGGGCTGGCTGGCCGAGACAGGGCTGGACTGCCACCATGGCTATCTGTCGGTCACGCCGACCTTGCAGACGTCGTCGCCCGATGTCTTCGCCGTGGGGGATTGTGCGCATCTGGCCTACGACCCGCGCCCCAAGGCCGGAGTTTTCGCCGTGCGCGAGGCGCCGGTGTTGCATCACAACCTGGTTGCCCATTTGTCGGGCCGCCCCTTGCGACGGTTCAGGCCACAAAAGGATTACCTCAAGCTGATCTCTCTGGGCGGCAAGACGGCACTGGCCGAGAAACTGGGCACGGCGCGGAGGGGGCGGATTCTCTGGCGCTGGAAGGACCGGATCGACCGTCAATTCATGCGCCGGTTCCGCGATCTGCCCGCCATGGTGCCCGAGCCGCCCACTCGCGCCGCTAGCGGCGTGGCCGAGACGATGGGGCGCGCGCCGCTCTGTTCCGGCTGCGGGGCCAAGGTGGGCGGCGGTGCGCTGGACACCGCGCTGGACGGTCTGCCGCCTCCCGGACGGGACGACGTGGTCAGCCTGCCCGGCGATGATGCCGCAGTCCTGTCCATGGGCGGCACACGGCAGGTTCTCAGCACCGATCACCTGAGCGCGGTGACAGAGGACCCGGCCCTGATGGCGCGGATCGCTGCCATTCATGCGTTGGGCGATGTCTGGGCGATGGGCGCAGCGCCGCAATCGGCGCTCATCAGCCTGATCCTGCCACGCATGGTGCCCGGGCTGCAGGCTCGCACCCTGGCCGAGATCACGACGGCCGCGTCGGATGTGATGGTGCAGGCCGGGGCGGTGATCGTGGGCGGCCACACCACCCAAGGGGCCGAGCTGACGATCGGCTTTACCGTCACCGGGCTGGCCGAAGCCGCGCCGATCACGGTGCGCGGCGCGCGACCGGGCGACGCGCTGATCCTGACCAAGCCCATCGGTTCCGGCACTATCCTTGCGGCAGACATGCGCGGTCAGGCACGCGGCGCGGATGTGCTGAGCTGCTTGGAGACGATGATCCAGGGGCAGGGCGAGGCGTCGCGGCTGCTCCGCTGCGCCCATGCCATGACGGATGTGACTGGCTTCGGGCTGGCTGGGCACCTTTCGGCGATCTGCCGTGCCTCGGGGACCGGTGCGGTGCTGCACGAGGTGCCTGTCCTGCCCGGCGCGCTGGAATTGGCCGGGGACGGGGTTCGCTCGACTCTCTTTGCCGACAATGTTGCCTATTCCTTGCCGGTGAAAGGGCCTGAAGGTGCGCTGAAGGCCCTGCTGTTTGATCCGCAGACCTGCGGCGGCCTGCTGGCTGCCGTTGCCGGGGAAGTGGCCGAGGACACATGCGCCGCCCTCTGCGCTGCGGGCTATCCTGCCAGCGTGATCGGCCGGATGACCGGGGGCGACAGCATCAGCCTGCAGACTTGACGGCCTCGGCGATCCGCGCGGCGAGCGCATCGCGGTCGGTTGATGTCAGGCTCTGGGCCTCGACCTCGGCCAGCACGGGATGGGCGCGCGCCGCGCGCGACTTGGCGTAGCTGGGATCGTAGTGGTCCTGCATCAGCGCGCGGGCAAGACCCGCGTGGTTCCCTGCCTCCAGCAGGGCTAGCCAACCGTCCACCACCGCCCGGCCGCGATGGCGCGTCAGGACCCTCAGGCGGTCTTCCAGATCATTCTTCCGGGCTATGATGTCCGCGTAGGCCTCGACCAGGTAAGCGGCGCGCGCCGCAAGCGGGGCATCGATCACGATCCGGGGGGCGTCCTTCATGGCCGCCCAAAGGATGGGCGGGATGATGCGGTCGCCGATCTTGCTGCTTTCGGCTTCCAACACGACCGGCCGGCCCGGGTCGAGATCCAAAAGGCGGCAGGCGAGCGCACTTTCAAAGGCTTTCTGGCTGGGCTGGTCGGCGGCCGTCCCACCGAGGATGGAGCCCCGATGCCCCGCCAGCCCCTCAAGGTCCAGAACCTGGACGCCGAGACCCCGCAAGCGGTGCAGCAGGTCCGTCTTGGCCGTGCCGGTGTAGCCGTCCAGCAGGATGACCCGATGCGTCAAAGGCACATCGTAGAGCATAGCGTGGACGAGCCTGCGGTAGGTCTGATAGCCGCCCGAAACGGTCTCGGTCCGCCAGCCCACGGCCCGCAGGATGGTCGCGACCGAGCCCGACCGTTGTCCGCCGCGCCAACAATAGACCAGCGGCTGCCAGGCACCATCGCGGTCGGCGAGTTCGGTCTCCAGATGCTGTGCCACGTTGCGTGCTACCAGCGCCGCGCCGGTCTTGCGCGCTTCGAAAGGCGCCACTTGCGTGTAGATCGTGCCGACCCGCGCGCGTTCTTCGTTCGACAGGGCGGGCAGGTTGATGGCACCGGGGACGTGATCCTCGGCGAACTCGGCCGGGGACCGGACGTCGATGACATCGTCATAGCCATGGGCCAGCAGGGCAGCGAGTGTGGTGTAATCCTCGGGCATGCGGCCTGCTTATCCGACAGGGCCGGTCTGCGAAAGCCGCTCCGGGGGAGTTCAGTCCGGGGGCGTCAGTGGATGACGCCCCACTTCGGACAGCGTGAACCAGCGGCCATCTTCCAGCACCGCCGGAACCAGCGGGCGGCCATAGCCGGCGCCGCCGTCAAGGTTGATGCGGTTGCCCTCGTGGCGGGGATGGTCCAGCGCGGTGTGACCATGCACGATCATCTCACCATGGTCGCGGGTGTCGTCGAGCCAACCTTCGCGGATCCAGATCAGGTCTTCCTCGGACTGATCCTCGACGGGAATGCCGGGGCGGATGCCGGCATGGACGAACAGATGTCCCTGCGCCCGGTGCCACAGGTGCAACCCCGCAAGCCAGTCCAGATGGGCGCTCGGCACGGCGTCACGGGTCTCGGCCAGCAGTGCGGGCCGGTCGGATGTCAGGTCGTCGGCCATGACCCCGTAGGCAGCCAGCGTCGCGGGTCCGCCCAAAGCCGGGTAAAGCCAGCCCTTGCCGGAGGTTATGGCCGGATCGTGTTCCACCCCGTCACGGACAAATCGCAGGAACATGCGGTCGTGGTTGCCCAGAAGCACAGTCCAGTCGCGCCCCGCGGCCTGCCCTTCCATGAGCCGGTCGATTACGCCCCTGGTGTCGGGCCCGCGATCGGGTAGATCACCGAGAAAGACATGGGGTGCATCCCGCCCGCCATCGGCCTCGGTTAGCGCCAGCGCGCGATCGAGCTGGGCCAACTGACCGTGAATGTCGCCGATGGCGTAGAGCATTTGAAGGTCCTCGGGACGGAAGGGTGCCGATCCGGCACCCTTCCTTCTGGTTTCAATCCACGTTGAAGGTCAACGGTTTGACCTGCTTGAACAGCTCGGTCCCCTTGAGCTCGTTCAGCGCGGCGGTTGGAACGGGCTCGTCCACGTAGAGCAGCGCGATGGCCTCGCCCTTGTCGGTCGAGCGGCCCAGGGTGAAGTTGGCGATGTTCACGCCATGCGCCCCCATGGTCGCCCCGAGTGCACCGATGATGCCCGGCTTGTCGTCGTTGGTGGTATAGATCATGTGCTCGCCGATTTCCGCGTCGATATTGATGCCCTTGATCTGGATGAAGCGCGGCTTTCCATCGCTAAAGACCGTGCCCCCGATGGAGCGTTCGCGGGTGTCGGTGACAACGGTGACCTTGATATAGCCCTCGAATGCGCCGGACTGGTCCTGCTTGGTGGTCGATATCTGGACACCGCGTTCCTTGGCGATGACCGGGGCAGACACCACGTTCACGTCCGGGTTCGTCACGGTCATGATACCTGCCACGGTGGCCGAGGTCAGCGCTGCAAGGTTCATCTCGGAGGCCTCGCCGTCATACAGGATGTTGATCGCCTTGATCGGCTCGTCCGTCATCTGACCGATGAAGTTGCCCAGATGGTCGGCTAGCTTGATCCAGGGTCCCATGATCTTGGCCTCCTCGGCGGTGACAGAGGGCGAATTCAGCGCGTTCTGAACCGCCCCTGTCAGAAGGTAATCCGACATCTGTTCGGCCACCTGCAACGCGACGTTTTCCTGTGCTTCGGTGGTCGCCGCGCCCAGGTGCGGGGTGCAGACCACGTTCGGCAGCTCGAACAGCGGGTTGTCGGTAGCCGGTTCCTGCGCGAAGACGTCGAAGGCGGCACCGCCGATATGGCCCGATTTCAGCAGGTCGGCGACGGCTTCTTCGTCGACCAGCCCGCCGCGGGCGCAATTGATGATGCGTACGCCTTTCTTGGTCTTTTCCAGGTTCTCGCGGCTCAGGATGTTCTTCGTGGCGTCCGTGAAGGGCACGTGCAGGGTGATGAAATCCGCCCGCGCCAGTAGTGCGTCCAGCTCGACCTTCTCCACGCCCATCTCGGTGGCGTGTTCCTCGGAGAGGTAGGGGTCATAGGCGATGACCTTCATCTTCAGCCCGCGGGCACGGTCGCAGACGATACCTCCGATGTTGCCCGCGCCGATCACGCCAAGGGTCTTGCCGGTCAGTTCGACCCCCATGAATTTCGACTTTTCCCACTTGCCCGCATGGGTGCTGGCGCTTGCCTCGGGAATCTGGCGGGCAACGGCGAACATCATTGCGATGGCGTGCTCTGCTGTGGTCACCATGTTGCCGAAGGGGGTGTTCATCACGATGATGCCCTTCTTCGAGGCTGCCTCCTTGTCGATGTTGTCGGTGCCGATCCCGGCGCGACCGATGACCTTGAGGTTGTCCGCGGCGGCGATGATCTTTTCCGTGGCCTTGGTGGCCGAACGGATAGCAAGGCCGTCGTAGTCGCCGATGACTTTCAGCAAGGCGTCCTTGTCCTTGCCCAGGTCGGGCTGGAAATCCACTTCGATGCCGCGGTCACGGAAGATTTGAACGGCGGCGTCGGAGAGTTTGTCGGAGATGAGTACCTTGGGGGACATGTCTGTGGTCCTTGTCAATTGGGCGCTCTTCACGGTCTTCGCCCGTCATCGCGAGGGGAAAGGGCGAAGACCCGGATGAGCGATGGTGTCAGGAAAGGGCGGCGATCTCTTCTTGGAACGCCCAGTCGAGCCAGGGCAGAAGTGCCTCGATATCGCTGGTCTCGACGGTGGCGCCGCACCAGATGCGCAGGCCTGCGGGGGCGTCGCGATAGGCGCCCACGTCAAGGGCCACGCCTTCGGACTCCAGCCGTTTCTGCACGGCCTTTGCGAAAGCCGGACCGTCAGAAATGCGCCCGTCGGTGAACTTCAGGCAGACGCTGGTGTTCGACCGGGTGGCGGGATCTTCGGCCAGGTTGTCTATCCAGTCGCGGCTGGCGCAGAAATTCCAGATCGCCCGTGCGTTGGTGTTGGCGCGGTGGATCAGCGCGTCCAGCCCGCCGATGGATTTCGCCCAGCCCAGGGCGAAAAGATAATCCTCGACGGCCAGCATCGACGGGGTGTTGATCGTCGCTCCTTCGAAGATTCCGGCGTTCAGCTTGCCGCCCTTGGTCATGCGAAAGATCTTTGGCAGCGGCCAGGGCGGTGTGTAGGTTTCCAGCCGTTCGACAGCGCGGGGCGAGAGAATCAGCATCCCGTGCGCAGCCTCGCCACCCATGACCTTTTGCCAGGAAAAGGTGGTTACATCCAGCTTGTCCCAGGGCAGATCCTGCGCGAAAGCGGCCGAGGTGGCATCGCAGATCGTCAGGCCCGCGCGGTCCGTTGGGATCACTTGCCCCGAAGGGACACGCACGCCCGAGGTCGTGCCGTTCCAAGTAAAGACGATGTCATTATCGTAGTTCAGCCCGGCCATGTCGACGATCTCGCCGTAGTCGGCCTCGTGCACCGTGGCCTCGACGCTGAGCTGCTTGACCGCGTCGGTGACCCAGCCCGCGCCGAAGCTTTCCCAGGCAACGACCTCGACGGGCCGTTCGCCCAGCAGGGACCACATTGCCATTTCGACGGCCCCGGTGTCCGAGGCCGGCACGATGCCAACCTTGTAGTCTGCGGGGATGCCGAGCACCTCTCGCGTGGTCTCGATGGCGGATTTCAGTTTGTCCTTGCCCACCGCGGCCCGGTGCGACCGGCCAAGGGGGGCATCGGAAAGTGCCTCGAGCGTCCATGTGGGGGGTTTGGCACAGGGGCCAGAGGAAAAACGCGGGTTGGCCGGCCGCGTCGCCGGTTTCGTCGTGGTCATTTTTGCTACCCTTCCAGATAAGCGCCCCTCGTTGGGGAGGGGTGTCCCACGGACGCTCCTAGTGCCTTTGCCGCGCTGCCGCAACTGGAAAAACGCCTAAAAGCGACGCTTTCAAAGCGCCGGGCGCCATTTCATTTATAGGTGCCCAAGGGGGAACGTTGCGGTGCTTGTAATATAAGAAAAATTTTATATTTTGTATCGAATGAACAGCTTGATCGAACACGAAGCCCTTTGGCGCGCCGGCATCTTCGTGGTTTTGCTGACCGCTTTCGCCATCTGGGAGCTCGCCGCACCTGCGCGCCGGACCGGGATTCCGCGGGTCATCCGATGGGGCAACAATTTCGCGATGGTGGTTCTGGATGCACTTATCCTTAGGCTGTTATTCCCCATACTTGCGGTTGGTGTTGCCGAACTGGCCACCCGGAACGGCTGGGGCCTTTTCCCGGCACTTGGGGTCTCGGGCGCCTTCGCGGTGATCGCGGGTGTGTTGCTTCTTGACCTCGCGATTTACGGGCAGCATGTGATGTTTCACAAGGTTCCCGTGCTATGGCGTTTGCACCGCATGCATCATGCCGATCCGCATTTCGATGTCAGCACCGCACTGCGATTCCATCCGGTCGAGATCGTGCTTTCCATGGCCATCAAGATGGCTGTTGTACTGGCCATCGGCCTGATGCCTCTCGCGGTCGTCGTCTTCGAAATCCTGTTGAGCGGGACCGCGCTGTTCAACCATTCCAATGCACGCTTGCCGCGGGCAATCGAGCCGATAGTGCGGTCCTTCGTCGTAACGCCCGACATGCACCGGGTCCACCACTCCGATATCCGGGCTGAAACCGACAGCAATTACGGGTTCTGCCTGCCTTGGTGGGATCGACTGTTCGGCACGTATACGGCCCAGCCTCGCAGGGGCCATGCGGGCATGGGCATCGGGATCGGGCGCTATGGCTCGCGTCGGGATCAATGGCTGGACCGCTTGCTTGTCCAACCTTTTCGCAGCGGCAAGTGACGTGCTGGCACCTTGAGCCGTTTTGTGGTTGTCCTGCGGCAAACGGAAAGGATGCCGCATGGATGTCGTGACTCTGATCTCTAGGCCCGGGATGCTGGAGCCGGCCCTTGTTGAGAACCTGCGCAACGCTTGGGGCGGGGGCGAGGCCCTTTGGCTGTCGCCGGACGAGGCGGCAGAGTTCACAGTCTCGGCACGGCCCGCCAATTTTGGGATGGTGCGCGCGGAACTGGACGCGCTTGGCGTGGATCTGAATCTTCAACCTGTCGAGGGACGCCGCAAGGCGATGCTGCTGGCCGACATGGACAGCACCATGATCCGGCAGGAGTGTATCGACGAACTGGCCGCCGAGGCCGGGATCGGCTCGCGCGTGGCCGAGATCACGGCCCGCGCCATGAACGGCGAGCTGGATTTCGAGGGCGCGCTGATCGAGCGGGTGGGCCTCTTGCGGGGGTTGGAGGTGCAGGTCATCGACAAGGTCTTGTCCGAGCGGATCACGTTCATGCCCGGCGGCAAGGCGCTGGTCGCGACGATGAAAGCCGACGGCGGCCACGCGGTGCTGGTATCCGGCGGCTTCACGGCTTTTGCAAGCGCGGTGGCCCGTGCGCTGGGCTTCGACGAATATCGCGCCAATGTGCTTTTGGAGGAGGCTGGAAGACTGACCGGCGACGTGGGCCGCCCGATCCTGGGCCGCGAGGCCAAGATGCAGGCACTGGAAGAGACCACGACCCGCCTGGGCTTGTCGGAGCGCGATGTTCTGGCCGTGGGCGACGGGGCCAACGACCTTGGGATGCTGGGCCGGGCGGGCAGCGGCGTGGCCCTGCACGCCAAACCCGCCGTGGCGGCCCAATGCGCGTTGCGCATCAATCACGGGGACCTGACAGCGCTTCTGTTCCTGCAGGGCTACTCTCGGGATGCGTTTGCCGCCTAGCGGGCTTGCCCGTCGAGGCCCGGTGCTGCCCGCATCTCGCCCGTCACTTGTCCGGCAAAGTTCGTGATCTCGGGGTTCAGGTAGGCACGAACCTGCGGGTCGGCGGCGTCGACGACACCGAGGCGTGCCAGCAGGGCCGCCATGGCACATTCCGCCGCACGCGTCGCCCCGTCGGTGATCTTCAGCGCGATGCCCATCCGTTGCTCGGGCAGGATGGCGATGAAATAGCCTTCGGCCCCGGTCTTGACTGCGGCCTTGCCGCCGGCGGCGCGCATCAGCCGGGTGCAGGCGCGGTCCTCGCCGGCGACCAGCTCGGGGTGGGTCATCATGGCCTCGCGTAGCGTGACCATGGCCTTCGACCGGGAGTCCGACCGGTCATGGGCGCTGGCGAACCGGGCCATGGCGCGGGCCATGGCGTGAATTGTGGTCGCATGGTTGGGCGCGGAACAGCCGTCGATGCCCCAGCAGGGGCTTTCGGCCCCGGTCGTCTCTTCGAAGCCCTCTTTGATGGCGACCTGCAGCGGATGGTCCATCTCCAGGTAATCCGGCGCGGCACCAAGGTGGCGCGTCACGGTCAGGAACCCGCAGTGCTTGCCCGAACAGTTGTTGTGATAGCGGCAGGGGCTGTCCCCGGCACGGATCATCTCGAATTTGGCTGCCCGGTCGCGTGGGGGCTGCGGACCGCACAGAAGGTCCGCGTCGTCCAGGCGCATCGCCGTCAACCAGGTGCGCACACGGTCGGTGTGGATATGCGCCGCCGCATGCGAGGCGCAGGCCAGGGCCAGTTGTTCGGTCGCCAGCCCGGCCGCCCGGGCCGCGCCCGTTTCGACCAGGGGCAGGGCCTGGATCATCTTGGCCGAAGACCGCGGATAGGTGACATGGTCGGGATCGCCCCAGGCCTCCACGATCTGCCCGCTGTCGTCGCATATGACCGCGTGGCCCCGATGGCTGCTTTCCAGAAGGTCCCCGCGCAAGAGTTCAACGAGGTGCTGCGCCCGTGCCATGCTGCTCCTTTCCTGCGCGACAACCCGCGCGGTGCATGCCGAAACAGGGGAATTCCCATCTTGGCATTTTCTTGCTACTGCTAGGGGTATCGAGTTGATCTGCTCCGATCCAGAGTAAAAGGTGCGGGCACAAGGCACCGGGGGTCGACCGGACAGAGGCAAGGACAGCTTGGAGGCTGTAGACATGATTTCACGACTATCGCGCGGCCTGGCCGTGGCAGCGGCCATATGCACGGGTACGGCTGCGTTGGCGCAGGAGGAGAGTTCCAATCGTGTGGCGGCGAACACCGACTGGTCGGTCTTCGTAGAGGAAGACCCGGTGCAGTGCTGGGGCGTCTCCGCACCCAAGACCGAAGAGTTCTTCCGCGACGGCAACCCGGTGTCAGCCAGCACCGGCGAGGTTCTGCTCTTCGTGTCCTATCAACCCGCAGAAGGCGTGCAGGGTCAGGTCAGTTACAACGGCGGCTATCCTTTTGACGAAGGCTCGACCGTCAGCCTTGAGATCGGCGGCGACAGCTTCGAATTGTTCACCGAGGGCGAATGGGCATGGGCGGCGACGCCGGAGGATGACGCCGCGATCGTCGCGGCGATGAAGCGTGGGGCCGAGGCGGAACTGACGGGTGAATCGGGCCGTGGAACGCAGGTTGTGCATACCTTCTCGCTGCTGGGGTTCACGGCGGCGGTGGAAGATGCAGGGAGTCGCTGCTCCAGCTAGGTATGGAAAGGTTCGGCAATGCGAAAGGCGGACTCCGGCGGGCCCGCCGCCTTCGTATTGTGGCTGACAACTTCCATTCAGACGGCCAGTTGGAACAGCACACCGGACAGGATCGCCCCGCCGATTCCCAGGGCGATGTAAAGCGCGAAGACCCGGCGCACGACCAACGCCCAGACGGCCGCCATCGCGGGCACCGAGCTGACCGCGCCAGCGACCATGAAGGCCATTGCGGCGCCGGCGGTCATCCCCTGTTCGGTCAGCCCCGCCAACAGGGGCGGCGCGACATAGCTGTTCAGGTAGGCGGGCATCCCCACGAAGGCCGAGATAACGATGGGCACCACGCCCTCGCCCCCCACGACATCGGCCACGGCCTCGGCGGGGATATAGGTGATCAGCAGGGCCTCCAGCACATAGGCCAGGGCAAGCCACTTCAGCAGGAACATCCCATTGCCCAATAGCTCGCCCCGGAAGGTGGCGCGGCGGTCCGCCTCTTGCCAGAAGCGCCAGACAGGGCGGGCCTCGGCCTTGGGCGCCGAAGAACAACAGGACCCGCAACCCGCTTTCTGGCGAGACACGTTTGACAGGTGTCCCGCATGGGTCAGGGCCCGCACCACGAAGCCCCCCATCAGGCCGAGACCGACGGCCGCGACCGCCTTGCCGATGGCAAAGGGCCAGCCAAGGGCTGCGGCGGTGATAAGCAGCGTCGGTGGGTCGATCAGCGGCGAGGCGAGCCAGAACGCCATGATCGCCGACAGCGGCGCCCCCGCAACGATCAGCGCGGCGATAAAGGGAATGACCTGGCACGAACAGAACGGCGCCAGCCCCCCGAAGACGGCCGCCATGAAGATCGCCTGGACCTCACGCCCCTGGAACGCGCGCGAGACCAGCGTTTCCGATCCCGTCGCCTTGAGCCCAGCGATCAGGATCACGGCAAAGACGATATAGGGCGCGGTCCGGCCAAGGGCCGACAGCGAGAACTCCACGGTCGGCCGCAATTGTGGCGGGTCCAGCAGCGCCACCGCGAGAAGCACGAGGGCGGTCACGGCCCAGACAGTTTTCAGCCGTTCAGGCAGGCGCGGCTCACGCCGCTCGATCAGTTCCGTATCAGCCATCGTTGGCCACTTTTCTGGTTTCGTCGGCACAGCATTCGTTGAGGATGAACCCCGCCAGCGCCTCCAGCTGATCGTAATCCGCGCGGTTGATCACGCTGCGGCCTTGCTTGTGCTGGATGACAAGCCCGGCGGCCTTCAGGAATCTCAGGTGATGGGCAAGGGTCGAGGGCGCGATTCCCGTTCGATCCTGAATCGTGCCGATCGTCAGTCCATCACGGCCGGCCCGGACGAGGCAGCGCAACACGTCTAGCCGCGCCTCAGATCCCATGGCGGCAAATCCCTGACTGGCTTTTTCGTTTCGCATATCGATACCTTTCCAACAAATTATATAACTAGGCTTATAGTTATGTCGAGCGCATAGGTGGATTTTCTTTGGATTTCGACCTTCGCTCCTATATGAGGCCCACCTGACCCCAAGAGACGCGAGTATTCCGATGTCGGCCCCGGCCCCGATCACGCAGGACGTTCTGACCATCAAGCGGCAAGTGCCCGAGGATGGCCCGACCAATATCGTCGGCCTGACCCGGCCCGGCTTGCGCGATGCGCTGATCGAAATGGGCACGCCCGAGAAGCAGGCCAAGATGCGGGTCAACCAGATCTGGCAATGGGTCTATCACTGGGGTGTGCGTGACTTCTTGGAAATGACGAACCTGGCCAAAGACTTTCGTGCCAAGCTGGCCGCGCATTTCGTGATAGAACTGCCCGAGCTGGTGTCGAAGACCGTCAGCGCCGATGGCACCCGCAAATACCTGGTGCGGATTGCCGGCGGGCACGAGGTCGAGGTCGTCTATATCCCTGAAGAAGACCGCGGCACGCTGTGCATTTCGTCCCAGGTGGGCTGCACGCTGACCTGTTCGTTCTGTCACACTGGCACGCAGAAACTGGTACGCAACCTGACCGCCGGAGAGATCATCGGGCAGGTCATGATGGCGCGCGACGATCTGGGCGAATGGCCCGAGCCTGGGCAGGGCACCGGGGAAAACGGCCCGCGCCTTTTGTCGAACATCGTGCTCATGGGTATGGGAGAGCCGCTCTACAATTTCGAGAATGTCCGCGATGCCATGAAGATCGCCATGGATGGCGAAGGCATTGCCCTGTCGCGCCGCCGCATCACGCTCTCGACCAGCGGTATCGTCCCCGAGATCGCCAAGACCGCCGAAGAGATCGGTTGTCAATTGGCCGTGTCCTTCCACGCCACCACGGACGAGGTTCGCGACAAGCTGGTGCCGATCAACCGGAAATGGAACATCGCGGCCCTGCTTGAGGCGCTCAAGGCCTATCCGAAGGCGTCGAATTCCGAGCGGATCACGTTCGAATACGTGATGCTCAAGGACGTCAACGACAGCGACGAGGACGCCCGCCGTCTGGTCAAACTGATCGAGGGCATCCCCGCCAAGATCAACCTGATTCCCTTCAACGAATGGCCGAGCGCACCATATGAACGCTCCGATTGGGCCCGAATCCAGAGCTTCGCTGACATTGTCTACAAGGCGGGTTACGCCAGCCCCATACGCACTCCCCGTGGGGAAGACATCATGGCGGCCTGCGGACAGTTGAAATCGGCCACGGAACGCGCGCGCAGGTCGCGCCGTGACATCGCGGCCGAGGCGGGCTTGGCGAGCGATTAACCATTCGCCAAGACGAATCGTGCATTTCTCGGGTCATGGAACAGACCTCGAACATCCCCCGGTTGAGCACGGCCGCGCACCAGGCTTTGCGAGAGGCCGCCGCTCATGACGGTATCGCCACTGCAGACCTGATCGAGCAGGCCCTGGAACGGGAATTGCGGCGGCGCGAACGGCGCCGGACTCTGATCGCCCGGCACCGGCGACGCACCGTTTTTCCGCTGCTCGAGGCGTCTATCACCTAAGCGGGCAATTGCAGCCGCGGGGCAGGGGTCAGCGGCCCGGGATGGTCTCGCGCTTCTCTCCCGCCCCGTCCCAGGTTTCGAGGTAGGCCACCGCCTCCTCGGCCGTCTCGACGTAGCGGAACAGCTCCAGATCCTCGTCCGAGATCGTTCCGGCCTCGGCCAGCGCCTCCCAGTTGATGATCCGTTCCCAGAAGTGCCGTCCGAACAAAAGGAACGGGATCTTTTCCATCCGGCCCGTTTGAATCAGCGTCAGGGTCTCGAACATCTCGTCCATGGTGCCAAAGCCACCGGGAAAGATGCACAGCGCCCGCGCGCGCATCAGGAAATGCATCTTGCGGATCGCGAAATAATGGAAGTTGAAGCAAAGGTCCGGCGTGACATATTCGTTCGGCGCCTGCTCGTGCGGCAGCACGATATTCAATCCGATGCTCACCCCGCCCGCGTCGGCGGCGCCGCGGTTGCCTGCCTCCATAACGCCGGGTCCACCCCCGGTCACGATGACGTTCTCCAGGCCGCCGTCGGCGACCGATTGTTCCGTCATCAGCCGCGCGAAGGTTCGTGCCTCTTCGTAGTATTGCGAGAGGTCGGCGAGCGTCTTTGTTCGGGCGCTGGCCTTGTGCGCAGGCTCCGGAATGCGGGCCCCGCCGAACAGCACGATGGTGGAATTCACCCCCGCCTCGTTCATCTTCAGATCGGGCTTGAGCAGTTCCAGCTGCAACCGCACCGGGCGCAGCTCGTCGCGGCACATGAAATCGTCGTCGGTGAAGGCCAGCCGATAGGCCGGTGACCGGGTCTGCGGCGTATCCGGGACATGCTCGGCCACCTGGCGGTCCTCGCCCGAGTAGCGGAAGGGATGGCGGCGCGGGTCGTTGGTCATGAGCAGCTCCTCGGACATGGTCGCTTTGGTGATGGCAGGCTTCGCGCCCCTTGTCCAATGACTGCCGATCACGGGGCGATTGCCCAAGGCGCCGTCACAGGCTATTGCGCGGGAAACCGAAATATCGCATCGGAGAATGCCCCATGTCCAACGCCCAACTTGAAAACGCCATCGAGGCCGCCTGGGAAACCCGCGACCAGATCACGCCCGCCACTGGGGGCGAGACCCGAGAGGCGATCGAGAGTACCCTGAATGCTCTTGATAGCGGCCAGCTGCGCGTGGCCGAACGACGGGACAACGGTGATTGGTACGTCAACCAGTGGGCCAAGAAGGCCGTCTTGCTGGGCTTCCGCATCAAGGACATGGAACAGCAGGATGGCGGCCCGCAGGGCAGCGGCTGGTGGGACAAGGTCGACAGCAAGTTCAAGGGTTGGGGCGACCGGGAATGGACTGAAGCGGGCTTTCGCGCCGTTCCCAACTGCGTGGTGCGCAGATCAGCCTACATCGCGCCCGGCGTGGTGCTGATGCCCTCCTTCGTGAACCTTGGCGCCTACGTGGACGAGGGCACCATGGTCGATACCTGGGCCACCGTGGGCAGTTGCGCGCAGATCGGCAAGAACGTGCACCTGTCAGGCGGTGTCGGCATCGGCGGCGTTCTGGAGCCGATGCAGGCCGGACCGACCATCATCGAGGACAACTGCTTCATCGGGGCGCGATCCGAGGTCGTCGAGGGTTGCATCGTGCGCGAAGGCTCGGTTCTGGGCATGGGCGTCTTCATCGGCAAATCCACCAAGGTCGTTGACCGCGAGACGGGCGAGGTTTTCATGGGCGAGGTGCCACCCTATTCCGTGGTCGTTTCGGGGTCCATGCCGACCAAGAATAACCTGAACCTCTACTGTGCGGTGATCGTCAAGCGGGTGGACGAACAGACCCGGTCCAAGACCGGCATCAACGAGCTGCTGCGCGATTGATGCTTATCAGCCGGACCCTGGCCCAACGCCGGATCGCGGCAGGTGTCCGGCCCGGCTGGCTGGCGGCCTGGGGGCCCGTGGCGCTGGACGCGTCCTGCCTGGTGGCGGTCTTCGCCCTGGCCTTCGGCCCGGCCCGGGACCTGGTCAACGCGCAGGAGCTGCCGCTTTGGGCGGTGATCGCGGCGCTTGTCACCCTGGGGTTCTTACCCATTCAAGGGGTTCTTATCGTTTCTTCGCTCTGGGCGACCCGGTCGCGCTGGGAGGACAAGGAGGCCGACGATGGCTGAAAAGACACCCCGCGAGCAGAAGGTCTATACCCTGCTGGTCGAGGTTGGGCGCCATGCGGGCGACGGCTTGCCCGAAGGCAGCACCGGCGCGGCGCTGATGTGTTATGCCAGTGGCGTGGACGAGGCCGAGGCGGTGCGCGAAACCGTGGCGATCCTAAAGCAGGCCGACCTGGCACCACTGGATGTCACAGGCTATGGCACCCGGGCCGAGCGCGAGGCCGAGGGTCACAAGATCGAGGAGGCGGAAGGTGCGCTGATGCAGCGCGCGCTGGACGAGAACAGCGTGGTTGTGGCGCAGATGACCCCCTTTTTCGATGGGGATGGTCAGCCGTAGCGCGGTTCCTTGAGCGACAGTGCCTCGAAGGCCCGCAACACGGGCGCCGCGCCCCCCGCCCTTTCCGGCCAGTCCGCGCGGGGCAGGTCGGCCAGAACAGAATTGCTTACCAGCCGCGCGTCACTGAAGAGCGGCTGCGCGTCGAAACTTTCGACCGTGGCACCATTGGCAAGGATCGCCGCGGGCCGGTCCAGCAATACCTGCCGATAGGTGAAGATGGGGGCGACCGATGACGCGGGTGCGACACTATAGCGATCGGCGAGGTGGCGCGCGGGCACGCTCACGCGTTCCTGCCCGAACAGGTATTCGACCTCGCTGCCCGACAGCAGCAGCCTTTGGTCCGGCGCCAGGATCATGTCTTTGCCCAGGCCGTGATAGGGGGCGCGCAGTCGCAAGGGCGCCTGGCTTCCCGCGGTGGGCAACGTGACGGATCTGGCCCATCGTACCCGGCGCGGCACCCCCTGGGTGTCGAGCACCCGGTCACCTGCCCGCAGCGCGCTCAGCGGACGGTCGCCCTCTGGGGTGGTGATCAGCGCGGTGGGGTCGAGCCCTGGCATGGGACCGATCGGACAGGTGCCTTGGCCCAGTGCGACATGGCACACGCCGGCCGCAAGGCGGCAGGCCGTGGTGTCCCGTGTCATGCGCCCCAGATCGCGCAGCGTCATGGGAAAGGGGTTAGGCACCGGCGTCTGCCACAGTTCGCGCGTATCCGGCACGTAGACTCCGAGCACCCCGCGTCGCCGCGGTGCATCCCAATTGTAGGTGAGGATGACCCGGTCGGTGCGGCCTGCCAGCCGTGTTCGCAACGCTGCCGAAAGGTGACGTGGACCCTGTCGCATCAGCAAGTGGAACGTCCCGTCGGGATCATGCACCAACGAAAGGCTGGCCGGCCAGGGATCAAGCACCGAGTAGCGGACAAGGTTTGTCGGGCGGTCCGCGGGCGTCAGCGACACCTCGACCAATACGGTGCCCCGGGTGACCAGGCTGTCCTCGTCCGGAGGCGGCACCGGACCCCGGTGATCCAGCCCTTTGGGACCGAAGATCGCGTCATGGCGGTGCCTGAGACCAAGCCAGCGCATCGTGTTCAGGCCACTTGCCGCAGCAGAGCCGAGGCCTCGCGCGTGTTCAGCAGGGGCCGGGCGGCTGGCCCGTAACCCGTCTCTGGCGCGTCGTCGGACAGTTCGGGGAAAAGGGTCGTCAGTTCCTTGGCGATGTCGGTTTCGAATTGCGACATGATATGCGGGCCGGGCAGGAAGCTCTCGGTCGCCAGCCCCTCGGCCCAGATGATCTGGTGGCTGTCGAACAGCAGGTGCAGGTAGGTCACCATGCCGCCTTCGACCCGGCGGATGCTGCGATCGTTCACCAGGTCCTTGGCCTTCACCAGAACCTCGGGGGCTTCGAACATAAGCTCGGCATGGGCGTCGCGCAGCAGGACCCGGTGTTGGGGGGACAGCATCAGCGCCTCGTGATCGCCCAGGGCACCGGCACGGAACGCGATGGGGGCCATCGGACCACTGGCCGCCACGCGGCGCTGGCCGATCCAGCGGATCGGCTGCGGCGCGCCGTCCTGGGTCAGTACAAGGTCGTCGACGGCAAGGGTCTCGATGGTCCTTGGCCCTTCGGGAGTGGCGATCATGGTGCCGGCGACGAAGCATGGAATGGTCTCGGCGGTGACGAAGCCCGTGTCCGTTTCAAGTACAGTGCCGCTGCCATCCACAGCCGTGGCCTGGTAGGTGAAACTGACGGTGTCATTGTCGCTGTCGGTCTCAAGATCGATTGTCCCGTCGGCGTTGAGGGTCACGACTTGCCCCGTCGCAAGGGTGACGCTGTCACCAGCCGAAACCGGGACGCCGTTGATATGGGTGATGGTCAGCGTGCCGCCGGTGACATTGTCGTCGTTGGCCAGCAGATCGACCGTCTTGGTCGTGCCCTCTTGCAGGGTGATCGCATCGTCCTGCGCGACAAGATCCGTCTGCAGGCTGCCACCCGCAATCAGCAGGTTGGAATCGTACGCACTATCGGCCACATCGGCTATGCCCACCTTGATCGAATTCACCGCGCCCGCGTTGACCGGCATGGTCAGCGTCATGGTGACGGTAAAGCCGTCCATCTCGGTGTTGTAGGCGTCATTTGTGTTGTCGTTGTAGAGATTCTGGTTTTCCGACTGATTGACGCCACCGACTGCCGTGGCCGTGTTGGTTACCGAGAGCGGCACGTGCTGGCCGTTGACCCAGACCCCGACCATGTCGTTGTAGACCGTGTTGGAAAACTCCGGGTATTCGTCCGAGGCGAAGACGAACTGCATCGTCATGGTGCCGCCGTCTGGGATGAAGTCCACCTCAAGGAACGAGGCGTCGTAGGTGTTCGTTCCCGCGATTGCATTGAAGTCGGAATCGTTGTTCGGGCCACCGGTGTTGGTGCTGCGGGCTCCGGTATGGTTCGCTTGCCAGAAGCTGTTGGTGAAGGAGGCGGCGGCCCCCGTCGAGAGGATGACGCCGGTATCCCCCGGCGTCGCACCGGGCGAGATGCTGTCGCCGCCCGAGTAGATCGCGGACGAATACCCGGACCCGGAATAGCTTGCACCGGTAACGGTCACGCTGTCACCGAAGATGGTCTCGGCCATCTGGGTGGCGGTCGCGTTCGTGTTGTAGTTCAGCTCGGACGCTGCAACCATGGACTGCCCCTTGCCTTGGCCGGCACAGGTCAAACGGACCGAGCAGGCATGATCCACGCAGATATGGTGGTGCCATGCTATGAAAATGCCCTATCTGGGGCTGCTCGATCGTTGACCTGCCTCAGGCCATTATTATTGAGGACATCTTAGGTGGAAGCCGTGAAAAATTTGAGACAAAATAGGGTTTTAGGTGCAGGATGGTGCCCGGGTTGTAGCACCGTGGCCACAGGCACGGGCGAACGACCGGACCCCAGGGAGGCAGGCGATGACCATTGACCCGGTGACTCTGACCGCGGACCTGATCCGTTGCCCGACCGTCACCCCCGAGGAGGGAAGCGCGCTTGTCCTGCTGGACGACCTGCTATCGCGGGCGGGCTTCGAGACTGTGCGGGTGGACCGGAACGGCGTGCCGAACCTCTTTGCCCGCTGGGGTCCGAAAGGGGTGGCACGGACCTTTGGTTTCAATGGACACACGGACGTTGTGCCCGTGGGCGACCTCGCGGACTGGAGTGTTGATCCCTTCGGAGCCGAGCAGCGGAATGACATCCTTTACGGCCGCGGGGCGACGGACATGAAATCCGCCGTGGCCGCCTTTGCCGCCGCCGCTGTGGATTTCGTGTCAGAGACGCCGCCCGACGGCGCGGTGATCCTGGCCATTACCGGCGACGAGGAGGGCCCGGCCCGCGACGGCACCCGGGCGCTGCTAGACTGGATGGGGCATCAAGGCGAGCGCATGGATGTCTGCCTGGTGGGCGAGCCGACCTGCCCCGTGACGCTGGGCGACATGATCAAGATCGGGCGCCGTGGCTCGATGAGCGCCTGGATGGCGGTGCGCGGCAAGCAGGGGCACGCGGCCTATCCGCATCGCGCCCGGAATCCGCTGCCCGCCATGGTGCGGCTGATGGACCGGCTGGCCGGGCGGGAACTGGACCGCGGCACCGAGCATTTCGATCCTTCGACGCTGGCGGTGGTGTCGATCGAGACGGGCAACGATGCGACGAACGTCATTCCGGGCACCTGCCGGGGGATCGTCAACATCCGGTTCAACGACCTGCACAATGGCGCGGCGCTGAGCGACTGGCTGCGGGCCGAGGCGGCAGAGGTGGCCGAAGCCTTCGGCGTGCAGATCGACACCGAGATCAAGGTCTCGGGAGAGAGTTTCCTGACACCTCCCGGTGCCTTGTCTGCGCTGGTGAGCGGCGCCGTGGCGGCCGAGACGGGCCTTGTGCCGGAGTTGTCGACCACCGGCGGCACCTCGGATGCGCGTTTCGTCAAGGACCACTGCCCGGTGGTGGAGTTTGGCCTCGTGGGCAAGACCATGCACCAGGTGGATGAATGCGTGCCCGTGGACGAGATCGTGAGGTTGAAGGCGATCTATGGCCGTATCCTGCGCGACTATTTCGGGTGAACCGCTATCAAGAGGAGTGGCTGCGCCACGCATGTCATGT
The DNA here is from genome assembly GCF_035270045.1 of Salibaculum sp. Taxonomy (NCBI): domain Bacteria; kingdom Pseudomonadati; phylum Pseudomonadota; class Alphaproteobacteria; order Rhodobacterales; family Roseobacteraceae; genus Salibaculum; species Salibaculum sp. The sequence continues at coordinate 16,149 of NZ_DATFIP010000002.1, read as the reverse complement.
TCGGCAATGAGGGGGCGCTGCCCCCTCAAACTCCCCCGGGATATTTCCGGCCAGAAGACGACACTGGGTCTGCCGTGGCCCGCGGCGACGTGTTAGGCGTGCGCCATGGCACGTATTCCTTCCAAGCAAGAGATCCGCGACTGGATTTCCAAGAACCCCACCCAGGGGTCAAAACGCGATATCGCAAAGGCCTTCGGCATCAAGGGGGCCGACAGGATCGACCTCAAGCGTATCCTCAAGGAGCTGGAAGAGGAGGGCGTGCTGCGCAAGCGACGCAAGAGCTATCGCGACCCCGCAAAGCTGCCGCCGGTCAGTGTCCTGCAGGTGCTGGGCCCGGATACGGATGGCGACCTTCTGGCGCGCCCCATGGAGTGGGGCGGCGATGGACCCGAGCCGCGTGTCCTTCTGGTGGCGCGCGACAATGACCCGGCGCTGGGCGAAGGCGACCGCATCCTGGCGCGGTTGACCGAAGAGCGTGGCGAAGACCTTGCCTATTCCGCGCGCTTGATCCGGCGGATCGGGACCAATCCGCTGCGCATCCTCGGTGTTTACAAGGCCCGCAGCGAGGGCGGGCGGATACAGCCTGTCGAAAAGGGCAGCGACAAAGAGTGGCAGGTGCCCGAGGGCTTGTCCGGCGGGGCCAAGGATGGCGAACTGGTCGAGGCGGAACAGGCCGGGCCGAAGACCCGCATGGGCTTGCCCAGGGCGCGGGTGATCTCGCGACTGGGGGACCCGAGCGCGCCGCGCGCGGTCAGCCTAATCGCGATTCACCATCATGGCATTCCGGACCGGTTCCCGGACGAGGTGATCGACGAGGCGGACAAGCAGAAACCGGCGGGGCTGAAGGGTCGCGATGACCTGCGCGACCTGCCTCTGATCACCATCGACCCGAGCGACGCACGCGATCATGACGACGCCTGCTGCGTCATACGGGATGATGATCCCGGCAACGAGGGTGGGCACCTGCTCTGGGTAGCAATCGCCGATGTGGCCCACTACGTGCGCCCCGGCTCGGCGCTGGATCGCGAGGCGCGCAAGCGCGGCAACTCGACCTATTTCCCGGACCGCGTTGTGCCGATGCTGCCCGATCGGCTGTCGGGGGATCTGTGTTCCCTGCACGAGGGCGTGCCCCGCGCCTGTATCGCCGTGGAAATGAAGCTCGACGCCAAGGGCAAGAAGCTGTCGCATCGGTTCGTGCGCGGATTGATGAAATCTCCGGCCTCGTTGAATTATGTCGAGGTGCAGGCGGGTATGGACGGGGGCCCCAACGACAAGGTCGGGCCCCTGATGGATGACGTGATCCGCCCGCTTTTCGCATGCTATGATAGCTTGGTGAAAGCACGGGCCGAGCGTCAGCCGCTGGAACTGGACCTGCCGGAACGCCAGATCGTGCTGGACGATGCGGGCAAGGTGAGCGAGGTTGCCTTCAAGGACCGGCTGGATGCCCACCGCATGATCGAGGAATTCATGGTGCTGGCCAACGTGGCTGCCGCCGAGACCCTGATCGCCAAGCGTCAGCCTTTGCTGTTCCGGGTGCACGAGGAACCTGGCCCGGAAAAGCTGGACACCCTGCGCGAGGTCGCGGCCGCCAGCGGGCTGACGTTGGCCAAGGGGCAGGTGCTCAAGACCGCGCATCTCAACCGGCTGCTTGAACAGGCCGCCGAGACAGAGACGAACGAGTTGATCAACATGGCCACGCTGCGGTCCATGACGCAGGCCTATTACAACCCCGAGAATTTCGGGCACTTCGGACTGGCGTTGAAGGCCTATGCGCATTTCACCTCGCCAATCCGGCGTTATTCGGACCTGATCGTGCACCGCGCGTTGGTCTCGGCCCATGCCTGGGGCGACGACGGGCTGAGCCCCGGTGAGATCGAGGAACTGGACAGCACCGCCGAACACATAAGCGACACCGAGCGTCGGTCGATGATGGCCGAACGCGATACGACGGATCGCTACCTTGCCGCTTATCTGAATGACAGGGTCGGGGCGGAATTCACGGGGCGCATCAGCGGTGTCGCGCGCTTCGGGGTCTTCGTGAAGCTGGACGAGACCGGGGCCGACGCGATGATCCCGATGCGCAAGCTGGGCGCCGAGTATTTCCACCATGATGCGGAAAGCCAGACCTTGATGGGCGCCGATACCGGCCAAGTCATCGGCATGGGGCAGCGCGCGGTGGTCAAGCTGACCGAGGCGGCGCCGGTTACCGGCGGACTGGTCGTCGAACTGGTCTCTCTGGAAGGCAAGACCGTCCGGCACGGCCCGAAATCCGCGCGGGGCAAGCCGCCGCGCCGCAAGAAGGCGCAGGCGCGCAGGAAGTCCGACAAGACCGCCCGCAAGGTCAAGCGCACCCGGCAGAAGAGGGGCTAGCGTCCGCTTCCCGGTAGATCGGCCCGGAAAAGATCGGGACCAGGGCGCCGCTCCCGATCACCTTGACCAAACTGCCCGCGCCTGGGGAGCCGGCGGTTAGGTCATGGGGTGCAGACCCATCATCAGGTAGGTGTTGTTCGCGGCAAATGTCGTCCGGTTGCGGGTCTGTTCCATCAGACGCTGATGCAGACGGGCGCGCTTGCGGCCGCTCAGGGTCGTTCTCAGAAGCCTGTGCAGCGCCCAGCGCTTGCCGGGGTGTTTGCCCTGCAACTCCCCGTCGATCCGCATGATGGCATGGCCGATAACATTGTAGAGTTCCTGTTCCACCTCGACAGAGGGCGCGACGGACTCGGTGATGTCCGCCTCGTCCAAAATCTCCAGGTCCAGATCGGCCACGGCTCGGCGAAACGCGGATACCGCGTGTCCGCCACCTACGGTGGCCAGAGGCGCGCAGCGCTTGTGGCCCTCGCTGCGAAAGCAGTCTGCCAGAACGATCCGACCACCTGGCGCCAGCAGTGCCCGCGCCCGCCCCAGCCCAATCTCCAGCGGGATGTATTGGAAACTCTCCGAGAAAAGGCAGACGTCGAAACGGGGTGCGATGGGAAACTCCTCGAAACGGGTTTCGTGGACTTGCGCCGCCGGCGCGTTTTCGCGGCAGCGTCCGGCCAGGAAGGATGAAGGGATCACGATCTCGACTTCGTGGCCCAGCGCGATCAGCCTGCGCGCGGTTTCCCCGGCACCACCGCCGCAATCAAGAATGCGACAGGGCCTTTCGGGCAGGTAGGTGAACAGTCGGTCTGTATAAGCTTCCTGCGCGGGTCCGAGATTGGCCGCGCTGACGGCCAGCCCGGTCCAGTCGCCGTAGTGCAAGTTTTCCTTTCCGGTGAGCCATTTGCAGAATGACAGGCCGACATCGAGACCGATGGCGCGGGTATCGAGCTTGCGATTTTCCATGTGCGGCAGGATCGCCCGGATCGAGGGCGCGCGCAAGCGATGGCCGTCAGCGCAGGGGGCTGGCTCACAGGGGCCGCCCTCCATGCCGGCCTTGATGGTCGCGATCACGCTGCTGCCGGAGATCGAGGCAAAGCCCCACGCCAAGCCCCTGGTCCGAGAAGCGCGCGGTATTCTCGGCATCGGGGGGTAAAGGCCTCTTGGGGGCGCCAGACCGGCTCGAGGTCGAGCTTGCCCAAAAGCCCCCGTTAGATATCCGACGGGTCCTGCGCCCGCTGCAAGGTGCGGGCCGGGTCCGGCGGCAGGCAGGACAGTGACAGCGCCGGGCCAGTGCCCAGCGCGGCCATAAGGGCGGCAGCCACAGGCCGTATCATATGCGCGCCCCGAGTTCGTCGAGAACCTGGGCGTAGACCTCGCGCTTGAAGGCGACGATATTGGCAAGAAGGTCCCCCGGGTCGGACCATTTCCAGCAGGAAAACTCGGGATCGGCGGTCTCGATACGCACCTGGTTGTCGCCGCCCAGAAAGCGCATCAGGAACCATTTCTGTTCCTGCCCGCGATAGCGCCCGCCCCAGCGTTTCGGTACGATCTCGGCGGGTAGGTCATACGGAATCCAGCCTGCAGTCTCTGCCTCGATGCGCACCAGGTCGGGGGTGACGCCGGTTTCTTCTTCCAGTTCCCGCAAAGCGGCGGCGCGCGGGTCTTCGCCCGGGTCCACGCCGCCCTGTGGCATCTGCCAGGCCGGTTCCGGCCAGTCGATGCGCTGGCCGACGAACACCTCCCCCTCAGCATTGGCCAGCATGACCCCGACGCAGGGCCGGTAGGGCAGGGTGGCGATCTGTTCGGGCGTCATGGCCTACTCCGCGTTCGGCCCCAAGGCCGACAACCCCTTGAGGATGTCGATGGCATAGGCCAGCTGATAGTCCTGTTCACGCAGCTGGGCGGCCGCCTCGGCGCGGGCGCGATCCTCCTCGATCTGGCGGACCTCGTCGTCGTCGAGGCTGTCATTGTCGAGGGCGCCGCGCAGGTCCGACTCCGAGCGGAAGCCGGGTGTCTCTTCCTCGTCCTCGGCCGTGGCCTCCTCGGGCGCCCGCCGGGGTTGCGGTACGATAATGTCGGGCGAAATGCCCAGCGACTGGATCGAGCGCCCCGACGGCGTGTAGTAGCGCTGGGTGGTCAAGCGCATGGCGCTGTCGCCGCGCAGTGGCATGACCGTCTGGACCGACCCCTTGCCAAAGGACTTGGTGCCCACGACGATGGCGCGGCGATGATCCTGCAGCGCACCGGCCACGATCTCCGAGGCCGAGGCAGAGCCGCCGTTGATCAGGACAACGATGGGCTTGCCTTCCGTCAGGTCGCCCTCGCGCGCGTTCCATCTCTGCCCGTCCGAGGCTGTTCGACCGCGCGTGGAAACGATCTCTCCCGCATCGAGGAAGGCGTCCGAGACCGCGATGGCCTGATTGAGCAGTCCGCCCGGGTTATTGCGCAGGTCGATGACGAAGCCGTTGACGTTATCGATGCCGCCTGCTTCCTCCACCTTTTCGGCCAGTTGTTCCTCCAGGTTTGGGTAGGTCTGGTCCGAGAATGTGACAAGTCGCAGCACGACTGTCGTTCCTTCGATGCGGCTGCGCACCGCGGTCAGGGTTATGGTATCGCGTACGATGGAGACCTCGAAGGGTTGTTCAACCCCCTCGCGAACCACGGTGATGGTGATTTCCGATCCTACCGGCCCGCGCATCATCTCGACCGCCTCGTCGAGTGTCAGGCCCATCAGGTTCTCGCCGTCGACACTGGTGATGAAATCGCCCGCCTCGATTCCGGCGGCGTCGGCGGGTGTGCCGTCGATGGGCGAGACGACCTTGACGAAACCTTCTTCCTGGGTGACCTCGATGCCCAGGCCGCCGAATTCTCCGCGAGTCTGTTCGCGCATTTCGGCGGCATCTTCAGGCGACAGATAACTGGAATGCGGATCGAGTGAGGAAAGCATCCCGTCTATGGCCGCCTCGATCAATTCCGTCTCATCAGCTTCCTCGACATATTCGGAGCGGATGCGTTCGAAGACATCGCCGAAGAGGTCCAACTGTTCGTAGACGCTGGCGTTGTTCTGCGCTTCCTGCGCGATCAGGGGCCCGGCAATCTGCGTGGTCGCGATCGCGCCCAGCAGGATACCGCCCGACGCGGCCATTGCGAATTTCTTCATCATGTTCCTCTTGTCGTTTTGGGCCCGTCTCAATCGTAGGCGAACCACGTGGCGGGATCAGATGCACCTTGCCCGTCTCGAACCTCAAGATAAAGCGTTTCGGGTCGGGTCGAGGCCGCCCCCTGCCGTGTCTCGGTCAAAATAGCTTGAGCATCCCCTGCGTCGCCACCCATCAGCCCCACTGGTGCCCCCTCCGGCAGGACCTGGCCGATCTCGCCGAAGATGCGTTCCAGCCCCGCGAAAACCCAAAGCACGTCCTGAGCGGGTTCCAGGATGATGACCTTGCCATAGTCGAGAAGCGGTCCGGCATAGCGCACGGTGGCGGCGGCGGGCGCGCTGACCAGGGCGCGGGGACGGGTGGCAATCAGGAGGCCGGGGCGTTCGATCCCTGCGGCGTCCGCCTCGCCGTAGCGGCGCAGGACCCGGCCGTCCACCGGCAGGGCCAGTTGCCCCTTGAGCGAAGTGGCATCAGGGGCGGGCGGGGCATCTGCCTCGGCCCCGGTCTGGGCCAGGCTGCTGGCAAAGGCGGCCAGGGTCTCTGTGTTGTCCAGCAGGAGTGCGGTCTGGACCGGATCCTCGGAGAACCGGCGCGGCAGATCGGTGCGCTCCGAGACGGCCTCCGAAAGGGTGGCGCGGGCCTGTTGCGCGGCGGCCAGACCCTGTTGCAGGGCCTCCAGCGCATGGGCGCGCAGGGTTCGCAGGGTCTCGACTTCCTCGAGCTGAGCGCGCAGGCGCGCGACCTTGTCCTGCAGACCGGGCGTGACATCGGCCAGCATCATGCCCGAGCGTGCCGTTCCGGTCGGCCCCGAGGGGTGCAGCATCAGCAGCGGTGTCGGCGCCCGGCCCATGCGTTGCAGCACGCCCAGCAGCCGGGCCACCTCGTCCGAGCGCGCGTCCAGGTCTCGGGTCAGGGTGCGTTCGCGGATGGCGGCGCGGCGCAAGCCATCGCGCAGGGCGGTCATGCCCTCCTCATAGGCGCGCAGCGTGTCGGTCAAGGCCGCGATGCGGTCGTCGGCCGAGCTGGCCTCGTTCAGGGCGACAGACGCGGCTTCCAGTTGGCGGGCGGCCTGTTGCGCGGCCTCTGCCGCCCCCTGGGCGGTGGCCCCGCCCGCCATGAGGCACAGGACAAGCGTGAGCGCCCGGATCATCGCGTGATCAAGCTTTCCCCGGTCATTTCCGAGGGTGCTTCGATCTGCAGCAGGTCGAGCAGCGTCGGCGCGAGGTCGGCAAGGCGCCCGTCGCGCAGTCCCGCGCCCTCGGGCCCGCCCACCAGGATGACAGGAACCGGGTTCGTGGTGTGGGCCGTGTGGGGCGCGCCGGTGTCGGGGTCCACCATGGTTTCGCAGTTGCCGTGATCAGCAGTGACGATCATGGCGCCGCCAGACTTGTCCAGCGCCGCCAGAACCTGGCCAAGCCCGGCGTCAACCGCCTCGCAGGCGGCCTTGGCGGCCTCCAGGTCACCGGTATGGCCCACCATGTCGGGGTTGGCGTAGTTACACACGATCAGATCATAGTCTTTTTCGATGGCGCCGACGAAGGCATCGGTGACCTCGGCTGCCGACATCTGGGGTTGCATGTCGTAGGTCGCGACCCGCGGTGACGGGGCCATGTAGCGCTCTTCGCCCTTCTCGGGCACTTCCTTGCCGCCATTGAGGAAGAAGGTGACATGGGGGTATTTCTCGGTTTCGGCCACGCGGAACTGCCGCAGCCCCTTTGCCGCGGCCCAGGCGCCGAGCGTGTTGACGATGTCCTGCTTGGGATAGCAGGTGGTCATGTAGGCGTTGTGATCGGTGGAATAGTCGACCATGCCCAGCAGCCCCGCCAGTTCGGGCCGGCCCGAGACGTCGAATTCGGAAAAGTCGGGATCACCGATGGCACGCAGGATTTCTCTCGCACGGTCGGCGCGAAAGTTCATGCAGAAGATCCCGTCGCCGTCGTGAACCCCGGCATAATCGCCGACGATCGTGGCCGGCAGGAATTCGTCGGTCAGGCCCTGGTCGTAGTAGCCTTCCACGATCTGCGCCGGTGGCAGGTCGCCGCCCTTCTCGCCTTTCCCTTCGATCATGGCGCGATAGGCGGATTCGACCCGATCCCAGCGGGTGTCCCGGTCCATGGCATAGTAGCGACCGATGACGGTGCCGATGCGTGCGGTCTCGGGCAACGCGGCCGCAAGCCGCTTGAGGAAGCCGGCGCCCGATTTCGGCGCAACGTCGCGCCCGTCGGTGATGGCGTGCAGCACCACGGGCACACCCATGCCGGTGATCGCATCCACCGCGGCCAGTATATGGTCGATATGCCCGTGCACGCCGCCGTCCGAGACGACGCCCATGAGATGAGCTGCGCCATGCGTGACCTTGAGTTCCTCGATAAAGGACATGAGTGCATCGTTCTCGGCGAAGCGGCCGTCCTCAATCGCCAGGTCGATCTGTCCCAGGTCCATCGCGACGATCCGGCCAGCGCCGATGTTTGTATGACCGACCTCGGAATTGCCCATCTGCCCGGTGGGCAGCCCGACGTCCTTGCCGTGGGTGACAAGCTGGGCGGTGGGGCAGTCGCGCGTGATCTGGTCGAAGTTGGGCGTCTCGGCGAGGGCGGGCGCATTGCCCCGCGTATCGGCGCGGGTTCCCCAGCCATCGAGAATGCAAAGAACTACGGGGGTCGGGGCGGTCATAGCGCTCTCCTCCTGTCGCTTGGGTGCTTCTAGCGCAAGGCGAGAGGCGGGAAAACCGCCGTAGTGCGGCCTGGGCCGAAAATCGCGCCACGTGCGGGCTCAGGTCCGATGATACGGTGTGCCCGCCAGGATTGCGGCCGCACGGTAGAGCTGTTCGGCCAGCAACACGCGTGCAAGCATGTGCGGCCAGACCATTGCGCCCAGGGACAGGGCCAGGTCCGAGCGCGCACGAAGGGCCTGGTCAATCCCGTCCGCCCCGCCGATCACGAAAGCCAGATCGCCGCGCCCCTCGTCTCGCCATTTGCCAAGCTGGCCTGCAAAATCGGGGGAACTGATCGCCCTGCCGCGCTCGTCCAGGCAACAGATCGCTGCCCCGGCCGGGATCGCCTTGCCAAGAAGCGCGGCCTCGGCGCTCAGGCCGCCGCCCTTGCGGTCCTCGACCTCGCGCAGGGTTGCCGGCCCGAGGCCAAGCCCTCGGCCAGTCTTGCCGAATCGGGCCAGGTAGTCGTCGATCAACTCCTTTTCGGGCCCCTTCCGAAGCCGGCCCACGGCGCAGATCGTGACCCGCATCAGCCGGACGTGACGGCGCCATCCTCACCGGGGGCGAGCCACATCTTCTCGAGTTGGTAGAACTCTCGCACTTCGGGGCGGAAGATGTGAACGATCACGTCGCCGGTGTCGATCAGTACCCAGTCACCGCTCTCCTTTCCCTCGACCTTGGACAGGATGCCAAACGCATGCTTGAGACGGTCGGTCAGCTTTTCGGCCATGGACGCCACCTGACGGCTGGACCGCCCCGAGGCGATCACCATGAAATCACCCATCTCGGACTTTCCGCGCAGATCAACCTGCACGATGTCCTCGGCCTTGTCATCGGAGAGAGAGGCAAGCACGGCAGCCAGTGTTCCCGCGGCTGTGGCTTGCGTCGGGGCGCCCGTCATCGGGGCCCCGTCATCTGCGGCCTCTGCCGCGAATGATGTAAGAGACAGAACATCGTCCTCCTGTAGGCGCGTCGCCAAAGCCCCGACGCTGGGCACGTCTCAAAGCTAGCAAGCAACCGCTGACATTTCAATGAACCCGCTGACAAAGGGGGGGGCGATGCGCCACTTGCGAGACTCACACCTTGAGTATACATCGCTATCATGACCCGTGTTTTCGATATGGATGATCGCGCGCGCCTGCCCTGGCGGTTCTTCGGCGCCCGACTGACCATTCTCGCCCGTCCATGACGGCCGGCCCGCGCCCCACTGCGCGCGGCCTCTAATATCTCTTACCCGTTCCATTCAGCCAATGAGGACACCCATGTCCGGCAAGACACTCTATGACAAGATCTGGGACGCCCACCTCGCCCATGAAGCCGAGGACGGCACCAGCCTGCTTTACATCGACCGCCACCTTGTCCACGAGGTGACAAGCCCGCAGGCCTTCGAGGGTCTGCGCATGGCAGGCCGTACCGTACGTGCGCCCGACAAGACCATCGCCGTACCCGACCATAACGTGCCGACCACCGCGGGGCGTGAGAACCCCGATCAGATGCCCGAGGACAGCCGCATCCAGGTGGCGGCGCTTGATACCAACGCCAAGGAATTCGGCATCCACTATTACCCGGTCAGCGACGTGCGCCAGGGCATCGTCCATATCGTTGGCCCGGAACAGGGCTGGACCCTGCCGGGGATGACCGTCGTCTGTGGCGACAGCCACACCGCCACCCACGGCGCTTTCGGCGCCCTGGCCCACGGCATCGGCACCTCCGAGGTCGAACATGTACTGGCCACCCAGACACTGATCCAGAAGAAGTCGAAGAACATGAAGGTCGAGATCACCGGCAAGCTGCCGCCGGGGGTTACCGCCAAGGACATCACCATGGCGGTGATCGGCGAGACGGGCACGGCGGGTGGCACCGGCTACGTGATCGAATACTGCGGCGAGGCGATCCGCGAGCTTTCCATCGAAGGGCGGATGACGATCTGCAACATGGCGATCGAGGGTGGCGCCCGCGCCGGGTTGATCGCGCCGGACGACAAGACCTATCAATACATCAAGGGCCGTCCCCACGCCCCCAAGGGTGCCCAGTGGGAGGCCGCCATGGCCTGGTGGCAGACCCTGCATTCCGACGCGGACGCGCAGTGGGACAAGGTCGTCACCCTGCGCGGCGAAGACATCGCGCCGCTCGTCACCTGGGGCACCTCGCCCGAGGACGTCCTGCCGATCGACGAGGTTGTTCCATCGCCTGACAGCTTCGAGGGCGGCAAGGTCGGTGCGGCCAAGCGCGCGCTGGACTACATGGGCCTGACCCCGGGCCAGAAGCTGTCGGATATCGAGATCGACACGGTCTTCATCGGCTCTTGCACCAATGGCCGGATCGAGGACCTGCGCGCTGCGGCCGAGATCCTGCGCGGCAAGAAGATCAAGGACGGAATGCGCGCCATGATCGTGCCCGGATCGGGTCTGGTGCGCGCACAGGCGGAGGAAGAGGGGCTGGCCGACATCTTCAAGGACGCGGGTTTCGAATGGCGCATGGCGGGCTGTTCCATGTGCCTGGCCATGAACCCCGACCAGCTGTCCGAGGGCGAGCGTTGCGCCTCGACCAGCAACCGCAACTTCGAAGGCCGCCAAGGCTACAGGGGGCGCACGCACCTGATGAGCCCAGCCATGGCCGCCGCGGCTGCCGTGACCGGCAAGCTGACTGATATCCGGGAGATGATGTAATGGAAAACTTCGACAAGCTGACCGGGATCGCGGCGCCCTTGCCGCTGGTCAACATCGACACCGACATGATCATCCCCAAGCAGTTCCTCAAGACGATCAAGCGGTCGGGCCTCGGCGTGAACCTCTTCGACGAGATGCGCTATGATCGGCAAGGGGGCGAGATCGCGGATTTCGTGCTCAACAAACCCGCTTACCGTGACGCGCAGATTTTGATCGCGGGCGACAATTTCGGCTGTGGCTCAAGCCGTGAACATGCGCCCTGGGCACTGCTCGATTTCGGGATCCGTTGCGTGATATCGACCAGCTTTGCCGACATCTTTTACAACAACTGCTTCAAGAACGGCATCCTGCCGATCGTGCTGCCACAAGAGGATGTCGACAAGCTCATGGACGATGCCGAGCGCGGGTCCAACGCGACGGTAACGGTAGATCTGGAAAGCCAGACGATCAGTGGGCCGGACGGGGGCAAGATCACTTTCGAGGTCGATCCCTGGCGCAAGCATTGCCTGCTCAACGGGTTGGACGATATCGGCCTGACCCTGGAAAAGGCCCCTGCCATTGACGCCTTCGAGGCGAAGATGAGCGCCGAGCGCCCCTGGGTGTGACACAATTTGAAAGGGGCCGCCCCAGACGGTCGGCCCCTTTCAGGCCCTAATCCCTAAAGAAAACTGAACCGCTCTAGTGGCGTGGCAATCATCGGCCGCAAGATGTAGGGCTTTGCATTTCAATGCTTTGGAATGGTTGCATTGTCGCACCAGTCTTGCCGCAAATCCGCCCTGTTTCCTCGCCAGCAACAACAGTGTCTTGCGGCACGACTGGGAAGTGGGCAAATTCATGGCAAGAAAAAGGCAGCCTGACAAACCGGACACGGGCAAACGGGCAAACACGGACACAAGGGAACGGCCTAGAATCGTTCCCGGCCGGATCGAGGATAATGGGGCAGTGCTTTCCCGGATCGCAGGTGCGGTATTCCGCGCGGCATTGATGGTCATACTGGTGATCCTGCCATCCCTGATGGTGGCCGGAACTTCGCATGACACCAACCAGACCGTTGCCCTCGTGGCGCTGGTGGCCGCGCTTTTCACCCTGGCTGAGTACAATTCCGCCTATCCCAGCCTTGTCGAATTCCGCTACGCCCCGCCCTTCAACCGGCTGCGCTATGCCGTGCTCTTCCTGATGATCTTTTCCATGACGATGATCGCCAAGGGCAAGACCGACCCTTCGACCATGACCGATCTCTTCTCGATGATCGGGGCGCGCCTGGCGGATGTAATGGACTTCCCATATTCGCCCGTGCGTCTGGTCGTGCTGATGTTGCCGGACAACGCACCGGGCTGGCTGATCTGGGACGTGCGGACCGCCGCCGGGCTGAGCTACCTGATCTCACTGGTGGGACTGATCGCCTTCATCCTGATCCTGCGCATAAAGGCCTGGCCCAGCCAGGGCGGCGCCGCCTTCAATGTCTGGGTCAACCTGCCCACCTTCGATCCCACGGCGGGCGGCGATGTTGTACATCGGCTGGAACGCGACAGCCACATTAACCTTATATTAGGCTTCCTGCTGCCATTCATGATACCGGCCGCCGTCAAGCTGGCGTCGAGTGTCTTCGACCCGATCAGCCTGGCGAATTCACACACGCTGATCTGGACGATAACCGCATGGGCCTTTCTTCCTGCCAGCCTGATCATGAGGGGCATCGCCCTTGGTCGGCTGGCCCAGATGATCTCGGCGCAGCGCGAGCGCGCCTACCTCCAGGACCCCGACGAGGCGCAGCCCTCGGTCGTCTGATTGCTGCGCTGTTGCTGTGCCTCTTGCCGTTCTCCGTTCGGGCGCAGGACACCATCCGCATCGCCACCTTCGCCGCTCCCCTCAGCCGCGACGGGCCTGGTTTGCTGCTGCGCGATATCCTCGATGGCGAGGACCCGCAGGTGCGCGCCACGCAGCGCATCGTCGATGCCGCCGCGCCCGACATTCTGCTGCTAACCGATTTCGATCATGATCAGGGGCTGGCTGCACTGCGGGCCTTCAACGATCGCTTGGCGCGGCCCTTTGCGCATCTCTTCGCGCGGCCGGGAAACGCGGGCCTAGCCACCGGGCTGGATATGGACGGAAACGGTCGGCTGGGCGAGCCGCGCGATGCCCAGGGATATGGCCGATTTCGGGGGGATGGGGGGGTGGCTTTGTTGACCCGCTGGCCCGTGCTTGATGAGGCGGTGCGGGATTTCACCGCGCTGCCCTGGCCCGAATTGCCAGGGGCCGTGCTTCCCGAAACGGCGGAAGGCCCCTTCCCCTCGTCTGCGGCGCAGGCTGCCGGGCGGTTGTCATCGACCTCGCACTGGGCTGTTCCGTTGCGGATCGACGACGGCACGACGCTGACTTTGCTGGCCTATTCCGCCACCCCACCGGTTTTCGACGGGCCCGAGGATCGAAATGGCCTGCGCAACCGTGACGAGCTGCGCTTGTGGCAAAGGCTTATGGCGGGCGACATGGGCCCGGTGCCCGCACTGCCGTTGGTTCTTCTGGGTAACACCAATCTGGACTCGGCCGATGGCGACGGGTTTCGCGTCGCCATGGCCCGGGTGCTCGCCGATCCCCTTTGGCAGGATCCGCAGCCGGCCAGCGCGGGAGGCGAGGCCAACCCCAGCCCCGGCCACAACGGCGATCCGGCCCTGGACACCGCCGACTGGAGCGAGGACGGCCCAGGCAACCTGCGGGTCTCCTATGTCCTGCCCAGCAGGGACCTGACCGTCGCTGACGCAGGCGTCTTTTGGCCCGCGCCCGGCTCAGCGGGGGCCGAGCTATTGGGCGAGGATGGATTCGCTGCCGGCCCCCATCGCCTTGTCTGGGTGGATATCCGCCGGTAGGCGGGCCAGGAATATGTTGCGGTGGGCCTGCCCTGCCCTGAGGGAGCGGCTCACCGCGCTGGTTTCTTGACGCCCCGTGGGGGCTCGGCTAGGCGATGTAGAACCGAAAGCGTAAAGGACCTGACGCGATGACAAATCCCTCACTGCTTATACTGGCCGGTGACGGCATCGGCCCGGAAGTCATGACCGAGGTCAAGAAGATCATCGGCTGGTTTGGTGAGGCGCGCGAGATCGTCTTCGACGTGAGTGAGGATCTCGTCGGTGGCGCTGCCTTTGATGCCCATGGCACGCCCCTACACGACGACACCATGGCACGCGCCCAGGAGGTCGACGCCGTGCTGCTGGGCGCGGTCGGTGGGCCCAAATACGACGCCCTTGATTTCAGCATGAAACCCGAGCGCGGGCTGTTGCGCCTGCGTAAGGAAATGGACCTCTATGCCAACCTGCGCCCGGCCCAGTGTTTCGACGCGCTGGCCGATTTCTCGTCCCTGAAAAAGGACGTCGTGGCGGGTCTCGACATCATGATCGTGCGCGAACTGACCAGCGGCATCTACTTCGGCGAGCCGCGCGGCATCGTGAAAGAGGGCAATGAGCGCGTGGGCATCAACACCCAGCGCTACACCGAGAGCGAGATCGAACGCGTTGCACGGTCCGCCTTCGAGTTGGCGCGCAAGCGGTCGGGCAAGGTCTGTTCCATGGAAAAGGCCAATGTCATGGAGTCGGGCATCCTGTGGCGCGAGATCGTTCAGAAGGTCCATGACGAGGCCTACCCTGATGTCGAGTTGTCGCACATGTATGCCGATGCCGGCGCAATGCAGCTTTGCCGTTGGCCCAAGCAATTCGACGTGATCGTCACCGATAATCTTTTCGGGGACCTGCTGTCGGATGCTGCCGCCATGCTGACCGGCAGCCTCGGGATGCTGCCATCGGCCTCGCTCGGGGCGCCCATGTCCAACGGTCGGCCCAAGGCGCTTTACGAACCCGTGCATGGCTCGGCCCCCGACATCGCCGGGCAAGGCAAGGCGAATCCCATCGCCTGCATCCTCAGCTTTGCAATGGCGCTGCGCTACAGCTTTGACATGAGCGACGAGGCAGATCGCTTGGAAAAGGCGGTGGAGCAGGTGCTGGCTGAAGGCAAGCGCACTGCTGACCTGCTGGGCGAAGAGGGGGTGCAAGCCGTGACCACCAGCGAGATGGGCGATGCCATCGTCGCGGCACTGAACGACAGCCTGTCGGTCGAATGCGGGTGACGGGATGGTCTGACAGGACCGCCCCTTTTTCCTATCGAGATGTCAGTGCTAGCATGGGCTGAAAGCAAAGGATCACCCCATGTCCGCCAACCTTCGTGGCGCCCTTTTCGCACTGATGGCCTTCGGGATCTTCGCGACACACGATGTTTTCGTCAAAACCCTGGGGGCCAGCTATTCGCCGGTGCAGATCCTTTTCTTCTCGGTGCTGCTGAGCTTCCCGCTGGCCACACTGATGCTGATGCGGGATTCCTCGCCGGGGACGCTCTTGCCCGTGCACCCTTGGTGGATGGCTTTGCGGACAATCGCGACAGTGATGACCGGCCTCGGCGCCTTTCTGGCGTTCTCGGTGTTGCCGCTGACGCAGACCTACGCGATCCTTTTCGCCGCGCCGCTGCTGATCACGGTCCTGGCCATCCCCATGCTGGGCGAAACCGTGCGGCTGCGCCGCTGGATGGCGGTGATCGTGGGGTTGGGCGGCGTCATGGTCGTGCTGCGTCCCGGCGCCACCGAGATCGGGGCCGGTCATGTCGCCGCGCTCACCGCGGCGGTGGGCGGTGCCTTCAATTCTGTCATCGTGCGCAAGATTGGCGCGGACGAGCGCCCCGTCGTGATGATGCTCTATCCCCTGGTGGCAAATTTCGTGCTGCTTGGCGCGGCGCTCTATTTCGTCTACGAACCCATGCCGATTGAGCACTTGGGACTGTTGGCTCTGATCGCGATTTTCGCTTTCACCGCCGGGCGGCTCGTCATCGCGGCATACCAGTCAGGCGAGGCAGCGATCATCGCGCCGATGCAGTATTCCCAGATCATCTGGGCATCTTTTTACGGCTACCAGTTCTTTGGAGAGACCATCGATCAGCCCACCCTTATCGGCAGCGCACTGATCATCGGCTCGGGGCTTTATATCGTGCTGCGGGAAAGCACTGGCACACATTCGCGAACCACGCCTGTCCTGCGGACACGGTCACGCCCGGATACCGGGACCTACCTGCGTGTGGGCCCGTTCCTGCGCTTCATCGGCAAGCATCCCGACAGCAGAATCGGCCTTGCAAATACCGACCGGCAAGAGTAATCCGCGCCCCACGGTCGGAGTGTAGCTCAGCCTGGTAGAGCACTGTCTTCGGGAGGCAGGGG
>NZ_DATFIP010000001.1:0-4146 GCF_035270045.1 Salibaculum sp. | reverse complement strand
TGGGCGGTCACGGTCGCCAACTTGACGATTTTCTTCAGCCTATGGGAACTCTTCGCCCGTTCGGGCGCGGTGAACCCGGTCTTTTTCCCCACCGCGTCGGGCATGTTCTCGACCCTCTTCGAGGGGCTGACCGCGCGGGCGCCGCCGGATGCGATCATTTCAGGGCAGATCATCGACCATCTGCTTTATACTCTTCGGACGCTCACCATAGGCGTGCTTCTGGCTTGCGCGATCGGCATCCCCGGCGGGCTCTTGATGGGGGGCAACCGCTATGTCGAACGCATCCTGTCGCCGTACGTCTGGGGCTTGGCGTCGCTGCCGCGAATTGCGTTGGTGCCTCTCTTCATCCTGTTCATGGGCTTCACCGTCGAGATGCAGGTCACCATCGTGACGCTGGCGGCAATGTTCCCGATCATGATCAACGCCTGGGCGGGGGTGAAAACGACGGAGAAGTCGCTGATCGCCGCCGCCAAGGTTTTCGGCGCCAACCGGCGCCAGATCTATTCCAACGTCGTGCTTCCCTTTACGCTGCCCTTCATCATCGCGGGGGTGCAGCAGGGTATCGGTCGCGGCATGGTGGGAGTGATCATCGCCGAGATCTTCGGCGGCTCCAGTGGGCTCGGTTTCCTGATCGTGCGCTCCGCCGACACGTTCAATTCCGAACTGATGTACGCGGTCCTGCTGCTGCTCGTCATCATCTCGCTGTCGTTCATCAAGATCACCAAGATGATCGAGGTCTACATCGCGCCCTGGCGCCAGCAGCAGATCATGTAGTCAGAGCGTCCATTGCAAAATAACGACCACAAAAAGGGAGGAGTCACCATGACCAAATTCAGCAAGAACGGGCCGATCCGGCTCAACCGAAGAGACGCGCTGTTCCAGGGGGGCGCGGGTGTCATCGGCACGATGATCGCCGCGGGCACGCTTCCGGGCCAAGCCTTGGCTCAGACCCCCAGCGCCGACAACGTGATCGCAAACCTCAAGGCGATCAAGATGGGCGACTTCAACCCAAACTATGCCAACCAGTGGGCGTTCCGTCTGGCACAGAGCCTCGGCTTCTACGAAGAAGGAGGGATCGAGGATTTCGAGATCATCCTGTCCGATGAGTACATCGCCGGCCTCGTCGGCCGCAGCCTCGACATCGCTCACGGTGACACGAGCGAGTTCCTCGCCGCCGGTAACGCGAGCGGCCTTCCCATCACGATGATCTCGCTGCATCGCAGCGCGGAGTTTTGGATCATGGGTGTCGGCCCTGGCATCGAGACGCCCGAGGATCTGATCGGCAAGACCATCACCGGCGGCAACCTCGCCGGCCGCAACACCTACATCCAGCGCCAGATCCTCATGAAGATGGGCCTCGATCCGGACGAAGACGTGACTTTCGTGCCTGCCTCGGGCGGGTCGGATTCGCGTCTTGGCGCCGTCATAAACGGGAGCATCGATGCGGCCAGCATGTTCCCGCGCCACCGTGCCCCGCTCGAGGCAAGTGGAGGCAAGTTCCTCTACGAGGAACTCGTCAGCGCGCCGCAGGAGAGCTTCGCGGTCATGGGTGACTGGCTCGACGCCAACGCCGATACGGCCCAAGCCTGGCTCGTGGCCGATATCAAGGCGCGCCAGTGGCTGATGGACCCCGCGAACAAGGAGCAGGCCTACCAGATCATGATCGACCTCGGCTACGAAATCCCGGACAGCTTCCGTGAGCTCTACGAAGTGGAGCTGATGCAGCTCAGCCCCGATGGCGGCTGGGCGTCGGCCGAGGAGATGGACGAGTTCGTCGCAACGCTGGTGGAAACGCAGCAACTGCCGGAAGGTATCGATTGGCGGAATTTCTATGATCTGACCTACCTTTGGCGCGCGCAGGAAGCGCTGGGGCTTGAAAAGCGCCCGGCGTCTATCTGACGACATGCCGCGTCGACCGGTGCTTCCGGTCGACGCTCGAGAAGGTTGAATGCTCCGCCGTGCCGCGGCGGAGCATTCCAATGGTGACCAAGAGGGCAGGCCAATGGGACAGTTGGTTGAAGGCGTCTGGCAGGACACCAATACCAGGGAGGTAAACAGGGACGGCCAGTTCGTGCGCAATGCCTCCCCGTTCCGCAACTGGGTGACGATTGACGGCTCGCCCGGGCCCACGGGGCAGGGGGGGTTCAAGACCGAGGCCGGGCGCTACCACCTCTATGTGTCCTACGCCTGCCCCTGGGCACATCGCACGCTACTCTACCGAAGCCTTTTGGGCCTTGAGGACGTCATCGATATCTCGGTCGTCCACCCCGTGAACATGGAAAACGGCTGGGTTTTCGACGGTTATCTGGGCGCGACGCCCGACAGGATCGGCGGGGCGCGCTTCATGCACGAGGTCTATACCCGCGCCGAGCCTGGATATTCGGGCAAGGTCACGGTCCCGGTCCTGTGGGACCGGGCCACCGACGGCATCGTGAACAACGAATCCGCCGACATCATCCGCATGCTGGGCGGGCCGGCGTTTCGCGGGTTGGCCAGGACGTGGGTCGATTTCCTGCCCGCCGACAAGCTGGACGAAATCGACGAGATCAACGATTACGTTTACCGGACCATCAACAACGGGGTGTACCGAACCGGGTTCGCCCAGTCGCAACAGGCTTATGAGACGGGCGTGGCGGAGATGTTCGAGGCCTTCGGAGTGCTCGATGAGCGCTTGCGCGACCGGCGCTTCCTGCATGGAGATCAGCTACTGGAGTCAGATCTGCGGCTCTTCACCACGATGATCCGGTTCGAGCCGGTCTATTACTTCCACTTCAAATGCAACGTCCGACTGCTGAGCGATTACCCGAACCTCCGCCGCCACACCCGGGATATTCTGAACCTGAACGGCGTTCGCGGCACCGTGTTTCTCGATCATATCGTCGACCATTATTATCTGGCCCACCGCCGCATCAATCCATATGGAATCATTCCTGCCGGGGCCTCGGTCGACCTCGACGGACCGGATTGGGGACCCGATGAGGGGCAGGAGATCGCGGCATGCTGACCCTTTACCACTACGATCGTTCCACCGCCGCGCAGCGGGTACGGCTTCTGATCGAGGAAAAGGGATTGGAGTGGAACAGTGTCATCGTCGATACGGCTCGTGGTGATGTTGATCAACTGCCCGAAAATTACCACGAGATGAACCCCAAGGGCTTGATCCCGGTGGTCGAAAACAACGGCGTCGGGATCGCGGAATCGAATGTGATTCTGGAATACCTGGAGGACGCATTCCGAGACACGTCTTTTCGACCGGACTCCCCCGAGGACCGCGCCATGATGCGGCTCTGGATGAAGCGGATCGACGACGGTGTGCATGTCGCCAGCCGCACCATAGGCGTCTGCATCGTGAACAGGTTCATCTATCTGGAGCAAGGCCAGGAGAAGATCGAGAAATACCACGCGCACATGCGGGATCTGGAACGTCGTGACAATGACCAGGTGAATATCTCAATGGGTCTCGAGTCGCCCCTCCTGCCGGGCGCGCTGCGCACCTTCCGCGGGCTCTTCGAGGACATGAATGCCCGACTTGTCGAGCACGACTGGCTGGCGGGTGCGTCCTATTCACTGGCCGATATCGCGCTCGTGGTTTACCTGCGGCGGATGGAATCCTTCATGATGGCGCCCCTCTGGAGCCATATGATCGGCCTGACCGACTGGTATGAGAGGATCGCGGCCCGCCCGGCCTACCAGAAGGCAGTGGTCGACTGGGGCGACATCACTGCGGACAAGCGAACCGAGCACGGGACCGGAGCCTTCGAGACGATCGCGGCGCTCTGGAAGGAGGCGGCGGCGTGATCCAGTGCGGAGGAGCCGGAGGGAAATTCCGGTGACAACCGATCCGGTGTTATTCTGGATCACGGCCTTTGCGGCGGCACTCTTCGTTGGCGGCAGCAAAGGCGGTTTGCCGATGATCGCTCTCTTGAGCGTCCCGACGATGTCGCTGGTCATGTCGCCGATGCAGGGGGCGGCCCTCCTACTGCCGGTTTATTTGATCAGTGATGTCTACGGCATCTGGATCTACCGCCATTCCTATTCACGCCGGAACCTCGCGATTCTTATCCCGGCCTCGGCCATCGGCATCCTCGCGGGCTACATGCTGGCCGGGAAGACCGATGAAGACGTCGTCCGCGTGGTGATTGGCTG